>JBAUZG010000042.1:0-12569 GCA_049585195.1 Bryobacteraceae bacterium
CATAGCCGTTGCGTAGAACAGCGGAAGTCCGGGAATCACGTTTTCGGGCTGCCGCACATACGGAACAATCAATTCTTTCGGCTGCTTGGTGCAAGCCGCCGCGCCGGCCATCGCGAGTGATGCCGCCATCACCTTGAGCAGATTACGCCGATCGATCCCTTGTGGAACTTGTCCCGAAAGTCCCGGAAACTCCTGTTCTATGTACTCGCGCAGTTCGTCGCTTTCCGCTGCTTCGTCGAGCGTCCGCCAGAACGCCGGACCTCGCCCCGCCGCGAGCTTCTCTCGGAGCGCTTGAATGTCAACCGGCTTGCGGGCTGGCGGCTCGAGCAGCGACTCGAGCGGCACGAACCCTCCTGTGGCGGAGCGCCCAGTATCGGATTTCATGGAATGCGCGTCTTTCATCGATGGCAAGTCACGCAATCGGTCAACGACTTAGCGTGATACTCCTTAACAAGCCGGGGACCCAGCTCGACTTGATTGTCCGGATATACATAGTCGACATTGAAAACTTCGGACCGCGGCCGGATGTATCTCTCCGGATTCCGGTGACAATTGACGCACCAGTTCATGTTCAGTGTGTTGACCTTGTACATCAACGGCATCTCGTCTACCTGCCCGTGGCAGGTCGAGCATCCGATGCCTTTGTTGATATGGATGCTGTGGTTGAAATAAACGAAATCAGGCAAATCGTGCACTCGAGTCCATTCAATCGACTGTCCGCTCGCCCAACTGTCGCGGATCGGCTGCGTGAGCGAGGCGTTCGACCAGATTTGCGAATGGCACGTCATGCACGTCTCGGTGGGAGGCAAACCGGCATATGCCGAGGTCTCGACGCCCGTGTGGCAGTAGCGGCAGTCAATTCCATCATCCTTGACGTGATGCTTATGACTGAACGGAATCGGCTGTGCCGGCGCCATCCGCACGGACGTGTTCCAGGGCCCGCGGTCCATAATGTAAGCGACGCCAAGCGTGGATCCGGCTAAAAGCACGACCGCTACGACGGAGACCTTGGCTATGGTGTTCGAGCTAGGCCGAAAAAGTTGTGCCATAGCGGAGCAAACAACTTACGAGCGACATTTGATGCAAGACGCGATTATAACTCCATGGCTTTCGATTTCACCACAACCGTCCACCTATAATGATCGAAATGAATGATTGTTGCGAGCGTGCATGAGCCCAGGACGCGCCGCCCGCGTGGCGTGGCACAGCTTGTGGCTTGTGGGATTCTTTGCCATTGAGGCGCTGGCGAGCCAACCAATCTCATTTCCGCATGATACACACATGAAGCTCGGGCTCGACTGCCTCGACTGTCATATTGGAGCCGACACTCGCGATGCCGCCGGAATTCCGTCCGTCGAAAAATGCATGCTGTGCCACGCCAAGCTGGCGCGTGACAAGCCCGAAGTGAAGAAGGTCATCGAATACGCTAAAAAGAACGTGGAGATCCCTTGGGAGCGCGTATACGACTTTTCCCCCAATGCTCACGTGAAGTTCCGCCATGCCCCCCATTACCAGGCGGGTGTCCCATGCGCAACGTGCCACGGAGATTTGACAAAGGCAACAGTGGCCGAGCGCACTGTCACTCACAACATGGGCACCTGCCTGACATGTCACCGGCAAAACCACGCCTCCGAGGATTGCGCCGCATGCCACTACTGACCACAGCATTTTGCCCGCTCCTGTGGGGCACGCCCTCAACCAAATGTCGCTTAGTTTTTCCATGTGATGGCACTCATGCCGGTCGAGCGGGTCTCCAGACCTGCTATGCCGCCATTCGTGGCGGCATCCGCTTCCCCGTCTGGATCAGGGTCACACGCGAAAGTCGGTTCGAAAACCGGCGTTGCAGGCCAGGGCCCCGCTCCACGATGCAAGCTGGCAAACTTCGAAAATTATTTGAGATTGGGTTGTCAACCAGCGGCCGATTGCGAATCGGGCCATGCCACCATTCTTGGCGGCATCAACACTAACCATGGATCGCCGCAACTTCTTCAAAATCGCGTCCGCCGCGTCGGCCGGCATAGCTACGAGTTCCTGCGGCAAAAAAAGCGAGGCGCTCATCCCGCTGCTTGTTCCCGAGCACGAAATTGTACCGGGTCATGAACAATGGCATCCTTCCATCTGCGCCGAGTGCAGCGCGGGATGCGGCATCATCGTGCGCGTGATGGCAGGCGAACGCATCGTCGAGCGCAAAATCGAGCGGGTTCGTGAGCGAATCGCCTGCATTAAAAAAATCGATGGGAATCCTCTCGATCCGGTAAGCGGAGGCCGCCTTTGCGCCCGTGGACATGCCGCGCTTCAGTCTCTGTACAATCCCGACCGCGTGCAAGGACCGATGCGCCGAACCGGACCGCGCGGAACGGCTGAGTTCGCGCCGGTCTCATGGGACGAAGCCATCTCCGCCGTTGCGGAACAACTCGCCAAGGTTCGATCAGCGGACCCAAGCAAGATTCTGTTTTTAACCCGACCACAGCTAGGTACACGCACGCTTACCATCCAAGGCTTCCTCCAATCGCTCGGCGCTCCTCCCGCGCGCACTTGTTCGCCCGTCCATCTCGCGCTCGAAAGAAAAGCGGCGAACCTGGTCTTCGGTTGGAATGGCGTGCCCCTCTACGAGCTGGGCCAGGCGCGTTATGTCTTGGGCGTGGGAGCGGACTTCTTGGGCGGTTGGGCTTCGCCTGTCTACTACGCGCGCCAGTTTGGCCATTTCCGCCAAGGTCGCCCGGGCGTGCGCGGCACATTGGTCCAGGCTGAATCGAGACTCTCGCTCACCGCTATAAGCGCCGATGAATGGCTCCCTTTGCGCCCTGGTTCCGAGCCTCAGTTCCTCATCGCCATTCTGCGTTTGCTGCTCGACGAAAAGCTGGCGCGCAATGGCGGGCACTTACCCGCACCTGTAGCCGAGTCGGTCCTCGACGCAGACCTGCCAGGTCTCATCCGCGCCTCGGGGATCGATGAAAGCCGTCTGCGCCACCTCGCGCGCTCCCTAGGCTCCTCCGATGCGCCGCTCGTCATTGCAGGAGCTTCCATCGTTCACACCAATACACTCGATGCTCTTATCGCCGCACATTATCTCAACCTGCTGCTCGGCAACATCGGAGCATCGGGCGGAGTATTGCCTCCAAATCCCGAGCCATCCGGCCTTCCGGAAACCGGCAACATTGCGGCGGCTGTGAAGCATGCCCAAATCCTCCTGCTTGACGGAGAGAATCCTGTCTACACGCTGCCGCGAGCAAGCGGCGCGGCTAAGGCGCTTTCCAATCTTGAAATGATCGTGAGCTTTGGAGACTTCGTTGACGATTCCGCCGCCTACGCCGATATCATTCTTCCCGATCACGATCCGCTCGAATCCGCCGCCGCGCTCGTGCCTCCAGTTTCGCCGCGTCCAGCAATCACGGTGGCTACGCCGTTTGTGCAGCCCCTCTACAATACGCGCCCTATCGGACAATCGCTAGCAGAAATCGCGCGCCGCGTGAATGTTGCCTTTGAACCGGTAACACCCGAAAATTTGGTAAAACCGTTCCTGCCATCCGATCGAACATTCGACGACATTGCGCGCCAGGGAGGACTGTGGCTCGATCAAAAACCGGAAACGGCCCATCTCAAGCCGCGCGCCGAAAAACTTGCGTGGAGCGACGCAGTCTTTGCCGGCGCGCCCAACCAGTTTCCGCTGTACTTTCAGCCCTATGCTTCGCTTCAGTATCACGACGGCCGAGCCGCGAATCTGCCTTGGATGCAAGAGCTGCCCGATCCCGTTTCGAGTTCTATGTGGGGCCTCCCGGTAGAAATTGATCCGCAAACAGCCGCGCGCTTGAACGTGGCTACGGGCGACTGGGTGCGAGTCGAATCGCCAGCCGGAAGTATCGAGGCGCCGGCCTATGTGCATCCGGCTGCCCTCCCCGGAGTAATCAGCATGGCGATCGGCGAAGGCCACGCGCATTACGGACGATACGCCTCCGACCGCGGAGCCAATCCACTTTCCATTCTTGCTGCAGTCGACGAGAACTCGACAGGCGCCGTCGCTCTCGGAGCCACACGCGTGCGCCTCGCGCGGTTAGAGCGAACACAGCCCGAGCTGATCCAATTTTCTCCGAGTGATCGCGAACAAGGACCTTGGGGGTACAGATGAACGAACCGGACAAGACACAGCACCGATGGGGAATGGCGATCGATTTGGACCGCTGCACCGGATGCCAGGCGTGCGTCGCCGCTTGCCATGCCGAAAACAATCTACCGCTCTCGAGCCCTGAATCGGCCGCCGAAGGTCGTGCTGTTCACTGGATCCGCGTGGATCGCTATTACGAAGGTGAGTTTCCCAATGTTCGCGTCAAGCACATGCCGGTGCTCTGCCAGCAGTGCGACGAAGCGCCGTGCGAGCCGGTTTGTCCCGTGTACGCCACCTACCACAATCCGGAGGGCCTCAACGTACAGATCTATAACCGCTGCGTCGGAACGCGCTATTGCGCCAACAACTGTCCTTACTCCGTGCGCTTCTTCAATTGGTTCGCCCCCTCGTGGCCGCCGCCGCTCGACCTCCAGCACAACCCCGATGTCTCCATCCGCATGGGCGGCGTCATGGAGAAATGCTCATTTTGCATTCAGCGCATCCACCGAGCGGAACTGAACGCGCGGGAAGAGCAGCGACCGCTCGCAGATGGAGATGTGCAGCCCGCGTGCGTTCAATCGTGCCCGGCCGAAGCGATGGTATTCGGCGATTTGAACGACCCTCAAAGCCAGGTTTCCCGCTTGGCCGGAAGCGGGCGCTCTACGCGTTTGCTGGAAGAACTCGGGACCAAGCCGAAAGTGTTCTATCTCGAGAGGGCGAAGTAACGTGGCGGCCGCGCCCGAAATTATTCCTTACGAAGAAGTACGCCACGACTTGTGGCGGCCGCTATCGGGCGCGAGCCGGACGTACGTCACAGTATTCTCGCTTTTATCCGCTGTCGTTTTATGGGGCACCTTGTGCTGGGTCTATCAGCTCTATCGTGGAATCGGCGTGGCGGGTATCCGGCGTCCGGTTTTTTGGGGATTCTACATTGTCAACTTTGTCTTCTGGATCGGCATCTCTCATGCAGGAACGCTCATTTCCGCCATTCTGCGTCTCACTAACGCCGGCTGGCGTAAGCCTGTCACGCGCGCGGCGGAGGCTATCACCGTCTTCGCGCTCATCATTGGCGGCCTGTTCCCCATCATCCACCTGGGGCGCGCTTGGCTTTTCTATTGGCTGATTCCCTATCCCAGTTCCCGCCTTATCTGGCCGAACTTCCGCTCGCCTCTGCTTTGGGATTTGACCGCTATTACGACATATCTTATTGGCAGCACAGTTTATTTGTTTCTGCCGCTCATTCCCGATATCGCGCAGTTGTCTGAGCACGCGACTGGCTGGCGCCGGTCCCTCTACCGCGCGCTTTCACTCGGCTGGACGGGCAGCGATCGCGAATGGCATGCACTCGAACGCGCCATGAAGCTCATGGCTGCAACCATCTTGGCCGTGGCAATTTCAGTCCACACCGTCGTCTCGTGGGATTTCTCCATGGCCATCGCGCCGATGTGGCACAGCAGCATTTTCGGACCTTACTTCGTCGTGGGCGCCATCTTCAGCGGCATCGCGGCGCTTCTCCTCGCCATGTCGATCATCCGAAAGACAATGCACTTGGAAAAATACCTGACGCCCCACCACTTCAACAATCTGGCCAAACTGCTGCTGCTGATGAGCCTTCTGTGGCTGTATTTCAGCGTGGCTGAAAACTTGACCGCATGGTACGGCAACGAACCCAAGGAAATGAACGTCTTCGGGGCGCGCATCCGCGGCAATTTCTCGCCCTACTTCTGGATCATGGTGTTCTGCAATTTTGTCGTTCCGTTCGTGCTGCTGGGCATCCGGCGCTTACGCTCGATTCGAACAGCAACGATTGCGGCCGTCACGGTCCTCACTGGCATGTGGCTCGAGCGCTACCTTATCGTTGTTCCTACGCTGAGCATGCCGCGCCTCGCGTCCGCTTGGGGCCGGTATTCGCCAACCTGGGTGGAAATTTCGATCACTGTCGCAACCTTTGCCTTTATGGCTCTTCTATATCTGGGTTTTTCGAAACTCTTTCCCATCGTCTCAGTCTGGGAGTTCGAGCCCCATCCAACGACAGAGAGCCAGTAGGCCGCCATGTATCTTCGCGCCGATTTCATTGAACAAACATCGACCGCTCAAGCCATTCGCGAATTGACGGCCAAGGGGTTCGGCGCCGGCGACATCGACGTGTTTTCAGATGAGCCGATCGACTTCCCGCACGGCCTGTTAGACCGCCCCAGCCGCATGTCTTTCGCCACGGTGACTGGCGCCGTTGTTTTCTGTCTTCTCACCATTGCTTTCGTCTATTTCACACAGCACAACTATCCACTTATGACCGGAGGAATGCCGCTGTTTTCGTTCTGGGCCACCGGTGTCATCTTCTTTGAACTGACGATGTTCGGCGCGATTGTGACAACGTTCGCCTGGTTCCTTAAAGAAAGCAGGCTACCGCGCTTCACTCGCCGCGCGCCCGTTCCGGCGGTCGAGCCGGGCATAATTTGCCTGCGAGTCCGCTGCCTTCCCGAGCAGTCCGACGACGTCAGCCGCTATCTGCAGCGTGCCGGAGCCAACAATGTGACGCGAATCGGGGATCCGGAATGAGCCTCAAGCGCATACTTCTGATCACACTTGCCGCCAGTTCTTCCGCACGGGCCGCCGACATCAAACCGCCTCCGTGGGAAACCCCTCCAGCGGTCATCGGACGCGACCTCTTTCGCGAAAACTGCGCCGTCTGCCACGACATCAATAAGGATCAGAGACACACCAGGAAGCTTGGGCCGAGCCTGTACCACCTCTTTAAGAATGAAAAGCTCCCTCTCAGTCATGGAAAGCCGAGCCGGCAATATGTAGCCATCCGAATCAAATTCGGCGGCCAAATCATGCCCGCTTTCTCGAAACGATTGACTAACTCGGAAATCGATACTCTGATCGATTACATCGCCTCAAAGTAGGTGACACGGGCGATCGCGTGGCTCACGCGCACTGCGTTCCAGCTTCCGTGAGAACTGTCTGGTCCAGGCTGTTTGCTTCGTGAATCTTTACGGCGCTATGAATCACTTGTACCGCCACATCTTCTCCACCGGCGGCATTCACCATCAAATCGAAAAGATACCGGTCCGGCCAGCATTTCCCGTAGTACTGCTTGATAAACGCGGCGCGTTCTCTATCTATCGTCTCGATCAGGCTCGTAGCCTCCTGCGAGCTCTTCCCCTGTCCTCGCAAGCGCCGCATCTTGTCTGTTCTCGTCGAGTACACAAACACGTGAAATGCATTCGGCACATCCTGTAGAAAATAAGCCGAACCACGCCCCACGATCACGCAATTGCCCTCGGAAGCCACCTGCCTCACCAGCTTCTGCGTCACTTGAATCAGAGTGTCCGAATCCACCACCTCGAGCAGCGGCTCCGCGTTCAGGCTTCCCTCGAAACCTCCCCGTATGAACGATTTCAATAGGCGATAGTAAAGCGAATCTCGTCGCTCTTCCCGCCTCTCAACCGCCGAACGCTCGCATCGGGCGCGTTTGGCGATTTCGCAAGTCAGATTCTGGTCCCAGAGCGTCCACCCTCGCTCGGCCGCCACCTTCTCGGCGATGGCCGAGCCCCCGCTGCCGTACTCGCGATCGATCGTAATAACCTTTATCATGCACGCCTCCTGGCCCTGCACATGCACGGCCTCTCTTTAGCTCAAGCCTACTGCAATTTGCTGTCCTCGGCGTAGGGGATGGTACGGTAAAACCGGGTACCGCGCCGCAAACCTGGCTCTATGGGTAAGGGGCCGTTTTCGTAAGGTTTTGTTTCCTCCCTCACCAAACAGCCGGATCTCTGCGGCGTCCAACCTTGTAGCGGCGTTTTCCCCGCTATACTGGAAAGTAGCGTTACACCCCTCATGACCAGTCGCTTTAAATGGACCGTTGTCGGTTCCTCCACCTTTCTTGTTGTTCTGCTCCTTGTGGGCGCACTCAACGGCCGAGCCGTTTCCGCCGTTTCCTCGGATGATGTCTACGGACATCTCAAGGTCTACTCCGAAGTGCTTCAGCGCATTAAGCTTGAGTACGTCGAAGAACCCGATATGAAGAGCGTCACTGTAGGCGCCATCAACGGTCTTCTCGAATCCGTCGATCCCTTTGCCAGTTACCTGAATCCCGACCAGTACAGGCAGTACGAGAAAATGTCCGATCAGAAGCAGGCCGATGTCGGGCTCGTCCTGGCGAAGCGCTTTGGCTATGTGGCGATCGTCGACGCCGTTCCGGGCTCTCCCGCTGCCAAAGCCAATTTGTCCACCGGCGACTTGCTCGACAGCATCAAAGGTATTGCCACACGTGACATGCCGCTCGCCTACGCCGAACAGCTACTGCGGGGCGAACCGGGTTCCACCATCGAAATTACCGTGCTTCGAGCGAAGAATCCGGAGCCGGTGAAGCTCACGTTGACACGCGCCGCCATCCAATACCCGGCGGTAACTGCAAAGCTTATGCCTGAGGGTGTGGGCGATGTCCAGGTAGAGACTCTCGAGGGCAATGCCGTCGCCGAAGTTAGAACGAAAGTCGAAGGCCTGAAGAAGGAGGGCGCAAAATATATCGTCCTCGATTTGCGCCACTGTTCGACCGGCAATCAGGAGAACGGCATCGCATTGGCGAATCTCTTCATCGACAAGGGCGAAATTGCCGCACTGCAAGGCCAACGCGTTGCACGGAAAGAATTTGATGCCAAAGCGGGGGACCAGGTATGGTCCGGACCTTTGGTAATCACGACGAACCGGTCGACCGCAGGCGGGGCCGAAGTAACGGCGGCCGCGCTGCTCGACAACAAGCGCGCTCAAGTGGTTGGCGAGAGGACATACGGTGATGCAGGCGTCCGCCGCGTGGTGCAGATGGACGATGGCGCGGCTGTCATCCTCTCGGTCGCTAAATATTATTCGCCCTCGGGCAAAGCCATTCAGGACACCGGAGTGGTTCCCACCGTACAGGTCGCCGAAGCGGATACAAGCCCCGATTACGATGACAACGGTAACCCGATCCCTGGCAGCGCTCCGAAGAACGTTGAAGACAACATTATGAAAAACGCCATTCAGCTTGTCACGGGTAAAACTACGGTGGCGCAATTGAATAGCGGCCTGCCGCCCGTCGAGACCGGCGTTCACGGCGAAGCTCCGATATTGCAGAAAAACAACGTTTCTGAACCGCAGTAAACGATTTTCTTATGCCTCTCTACGAATACCAATGTGATCAATGCGGCGATGTATTCGAAGTGATGCAGAAGTTCTCAGACGAGCCGCTCCAGATACACGAAAAGTGCGGCGGCCCGGTGCGCCGCTTGCTCTCCGCCCCTGCGCTTCAGTTTAAGGGCAGCGGCTGGTATATCACCGATTACGCCAGGGGCGGCGGCTCCGCCCCGAACGGCAAGCCCGACGCAGCAGCCCCCGATGCTAAAAAGCCCGCCAAGGAAGCTTCATCCACCAAAACAGCCGAGTCGCCCTCGACCACTACCACTCCTCCCTCAACATCTGATAGAAAGTAAGCCATGAACCCCACACGCAGACATTTCCTCGGCGCAGCCGGGGCGAGCCTCGGTGTGCCTCTACTGGCGAACCAGGTTGCCGCTCCCGCCACCAAGACTTCGCCTAATGACAAGATTCAAGTGGCCTTGATTGGCTGCGGAGGAATGGGGCAAGGCGACGCCAAGAGCTCCACCGCCACCGGAATGACCAAGCTGGTTGCCGCCTGCGACTGCTACGACGGCCGCCTCGAACATATGAAAGAGGTCTATGGCCGCGATATCTTCACCACCAAAAATTACGAAGAAATCCTGTCGCGCAAGGACATTGATGCGGTGCTGATAGGCACGCCCGATCACTGGCATCGGCCGGTAACGGTCGCGGCGTTGAAAGCCGGCAAGGATGTCTACTGCGAGAAGCCCATGGTTCACACCGTGGACGAAGGGCATACGGTGGTTGATGCCCAGCATCAGTCCGGCCGTATTCTTCAGATCGGCAGCCAGCGTGTCAGCTCCATTATTTACGCCAAAGCCCGCGATCTCTACAACCAAGGCGCTATCGGCGAGTTAAACATGGTGGAGGCGTGGTGGGATCGGAATTCAGCCGTCGGGGCCTGGGAGTACACGGTCCCTCTCGACGCGAGCACCGAAACCTGCGACTGGAACCAGTTTCAGGGAGACGCGCCAAAGACTGAATGGGACCCGCATCGCTTCTTCCGCTGGCGCTGTTATCGTGACTACGGTACCGGCGTCGCAGGCGATCTCTTCGTTCACCTGTTCTCCGGGCTTCATTTCATTACCGGCTCACTTGGACCCACTCGCGCCTTCGCCACCGGCGGCCTGCGATTCTGGAACGATGGCCGCGAAGTGCCCGACGTGCTGCTCGGCCTGTTCGACTATCCGAAAACGCCGCAGCACCCCGCATTCAATCTCGTCTTACGTGTTAATTTCGAGAGCGGCGGCGAAGAGAACGAGGGCTTCCGTTTCATCGGCAGCCGCGGAATTATGACCGTCGGGCACACAGTCACCCTCAACAGCACAACGGAGCCTTCGGACCCGGGTTGGAGCATTGATACCTTCTCGAAAACGATTCAGGAGGAGTACAAGAAAGAGTATTTCGCGAAGTACCCGCACAGCTTCCTCAATCCGAACAACCGGCTCAGCGCAGCCAGTATGCGGCCCGCCCGCCACGAGGTCTTCAGCCCGCCCCACGGTTACAGCGACCACCTCGATCACCATCGCAATTTCGCCATGGCGATCCGGACGCGCAAGCCCGTGGTCGAAGATGCCGTTTTCGGGTTCCGCGCCGCCGGCCCGGCTCTGCTGTCAAACATCAGCTACTTCGAAAAGAAGGAAGTCTACTGGGATCCGGTTTCGATGAATATCGCCAAGGCATAGGGGAAACGAGCACATGTATTCACCAAACGACAACATTCAGATTGCCTTGATTGGCGCTGGCGGCATGGGCCAGGGTGACGCTGAACTTGCTACTTCCATTCCCGGCGTGAAACTCATCGCTGCCGCCGATTGTTACGACGGACGTCTCGAACACATGAAAGAGACATATGGTCCCGCAACTTTCACGACACGCAACTACCAGGAGATTGTGGCTCGCAAGGACATCGATGCCGTGATCATTGCCACGCCCGATCACTGGCACTCCCGCATCTCGATCGACTGCCTGAATGCGGGAAAGCACGTGTATTGCGAAAAGCCCATGGTGCATGCCATCGAAGAGGGCAAGACCGTCATCAACGCGCAGCAGAAATCCAGCAAAGTGTTCCAGGTGGGCAGCCAGTACCGCAGCTCGCTCATGTACCAGAAAGCTCACGAACTCTACAAATCGGGAGCAATAGGCAAACTCAACATGGTCGAAGCGTGGTTAGACCGCAACACCGCGATCGGAGCCTGGGAATACACCATTCCGCCCGATGCTAACACTACCACTTGCGATTGGAACCAGTTTCAAGGGAACGCCCCGAAGCACGATTGGGATTCGAAGCGCTTCTTCCGCTGGCGCAACTATCGGGACTACGGAACCGGGGTCGCGGGCGACTTGTTTGTGCACCTTATCACAGGACTCCACACCGTTACCGATTCCATCGGACCCAACCGCATCTATGCAACCGGCGGATTGCGCTATTGGAAAGACGGCCGCGACGTTCCCGATGTAATGCTGGCAACCATGGATTACCCGGGAACTGATATCAATCCCGCCTTCAATTTCGTGCTTCGTGTGAATTTCAAGAGCGGCATCGACGAGTCGTTCGGCGTGAAGTTCATCGGCAGCGACGGAACCATGACAGTCAGCTTCACCGATCTCGATCTCGAGAAAGTTCCCCGCCCCGAGCAGTTCGACTACACGATTTCGAGCTTTTCAAACGAGATGCAGAAGCGCCTACGCGAAGCGTGGGATGATAAGCATCCACCCGCCTCGGTTTCAACGCTCACTCCCGATGGCTCCGAGAAGTTTTCATCCAGCGTAAATCCGCACATCACCCATCATCAGAATTTCTACCGCTCCATCCGTGAAGGCGCTCCGCTCATCGAGGACGCCACGTTTGGCCTGCGCGCAGCGGGTCCAGCGTTGCTGACCAATCAGAGCTTGTTTGAAAACAAGATCATGGCCTGGGACCCGCAGAATATGGCGGTTGGGTAGATCTTATGGGCGCCGTATCTACTAAATTCGACTATCACGTTGAAAGAGTACATGGCCAGGAGATTCAAAAGCCGTGGCTGAAACTTCTTCACGCCGTCGTCCAGATGCGTATTCTTATGGCCCTCGCTTACTTGCAAAATGAAGGCAGACGAGTGTTGCCCGAATTGGATGTTCCCACGAGCGCCGGCGATTGGATCGTTCCTGACGTTACTGTAGCGCGCATCGATGCAAACTACGGCCATGGAAAATTGGCCGTGCCTGCGGAGCTAGCAGTCGAAATCATGTCCCCGGGTCAGACAATCGGTCAGCTTTTCGATAAGTGCGAACTGCTTCATGCCGCTGGCACCAAACACTGTTA
>JBAUZG010000043.1:0-42401 GCA_049585195.1 Bryobacteraceae bacterium
GTGATGAGTTACTCTCCCTTTGGTCTCCTCTTTACCTCGCTGGCATTGAGCCTATTTGCCACCGCTCTCGCTCTCGTGCTTTTCCTGCGGCGGGCATGAGTTCACCGGCGCACTGTCATCCCCAGGAATTGCTCTTGATCCGTCATGCAATCACCGACATGACCGGGACCTTATGCGGCCAGAGCGATCCTCCTCTGAATGCAACGGGAAGAGAGCAAGCAACCGGATTGGCATCGCAACTCAGCGGCTGGAATGTGCGCCGGCTTTATGCGAGCGACTTGCAACGGGCTATCGAGACTGCGCAGCCGCTCGCGGAATTATGGAGCATCCCCATCGTTACGCGCAGTGATCTCCGCGAAATCTCGTTCGGGGCCTGGGAAGGAAGGCGGTGGTCTGAGATCCGCAATGACGGGACTGACATCAGAGCCATGGAATCTCTGCCTGAGCTATGCGCTCCTGGCGGCGAAACTTTCTCCTGCTTTCGTGACCGCGTCCGGCAAGCTTTAAAAGAAACCATAGCCGGCTCCGGCGGTCAGACGACGGCGATTGTGACGCATCTTGGGGTGATGCGAGTCGTTTTAAGTGACCTGAGCTCAGCAAATCGAATCTGGAATCCTCAGCAGCGTATCGAACCTTGCTCGATCTATCAGATCCGGGTAAGTGGATGCTCGCTTGAATTTGTGGGAGAGCTGAAGACAGAATAGCTCACGGCTTGCGCAGCAAAAACCAGCGTAGTCCATCGAACAGCGTCGGAAAGAATGTAACAAGATGACGGCGAAGCCGGGCCGTTATCAATTGGCGCTGACGGAAAGCCTTTCGCAGCTTGGCTGCAAATGATGTTCGAACTGCTGTCCGGTCGACGAAAGATGGTAGCGCGATTGGTATCAAGCGGCGAACCGCAATGCGAGCCTTCTGTTTGCGGTTTTCGATTAGCGCCAAATGAAGCCATAGTTCCAATTTGTTCGGCTCCCACTCGCGAGTCAGCAGGGCGAGCGATGACCTTTCCACCCACAACTTGGCCCTTGGCGGGAGCTCCCGAAGATTCGCTTCATGCTCCTTTAGCGAACGGCACTCAAACCACTTGGCGACTAGATAGAAAATACATATTTCCATCTTCCTGACAGCTGCCGAATGCGAGCTGCGCCAAGATTTCCAGAATGCATCGTCGTTCGCGTGTTTATCAAGAAACCGGCCGATTTCCCAGGCACGCTGCAGCGGTAGCTCGCCATGCAGCAGATGGAGCAATAAATGCAGCGTAGCGAAACCGAGAAGGTCTTCATCGCACAGAACATTGATCCGATGGCCATCGAAGTCGCGTGGCCGCTTCCGCTCCCAGAATCGCTCGAGCTCCGGAATCGCGATGTACTCTGCCTGTTCACTCCATAATTCGTAGTGCAACTCTACCGAGATAGGCATGTCCGGATCATAAAGATCGCCCCGCCACTTCCAGTCTCTCGGCCTTCCCATAGGAGCAAGATGCCTCGATTTAGAGTCGACGAGCGGCACATAGCCTAAACTCGTGAGCACGTCTCGGGCCGCGTACACAGATGAACCCGTCAACCAAAGGTCAATGTCGCCCTGAGCCCTCAGGCGCGCATCCGGCGAGAGCGCGGGTGCGTGACTCAGCCCCTTCAACATGACAAATTCCAAACCTGCCGCGTTTAAAGCCCCCACAATTTCAAACAGGTCGCGCTTCAGATGTTCGAAGCGGAGCTCGTAGCGCGCCGCTTTCTGGAGAATCTGATCGCTGACCCAAGCAGGTAGCTTTGAACCCCGGAGATGAGAGAGCAGCAGAGTTATCTGCCGTACATCACACCATTCGAGAAAACGGCTGCGTTCCGGATCGGTTAAGACCGCGAGGCGATCGAGCGAGGCGTTCTGGCATTGCAAGACTTCAAGAGCTGCGAGTATGTGCGGCGGCGCGCCCCTAGCCGCAAGCGTGTCTATGAGCCGGCTCAATCCTCCAGCTCCTCCGCGAGACGTTCCAGCAAGTCAATAGCAGGGTCGAAATTTGAATAGCGCAACTCGTACGCAGGGACAGTTAACAGACGCTCGAGAGCAGCGAGACGCTCCTCAAAAGCGGGCATCTGAACCGCCCACACCGAGAAGCTAAGCTGGTTCCATGCATCTTCCATCGAGATCGGCATCAACACAGGCGGTCCTGATTCATAGGCGGGGCGATTGAGGAATACAATTACGTTCACCGGACTTTCTTCAGCGCTTTTGAAATACTTGAGCGTTCGCGTGTTCACTTCGATGGTCGGCTTCCCATAGGCACGAACGCTGCTTTTCAGGTGGCTAAACTCTGGAAACAATTCACCCACGGGTTCGCGGAATCTGAACTTCTGCGGGTGACCAATCACCTTCGGCTTGAGCGTATTTCTGTGAAATGCGCTAGCATCGTCCGACACGAAGGTCCACCCGCGGCGGGCGCACGCGTATGACAGCGAGGACTTGCCTGCACCCGAGTCACCCGCCAACAGCACGCCTTTTCCTTGATGCATGACGCACGCCGCATGCAGCGTGATGAGGTGAGCCACTTCGAGAAGCGGATAAATCATTACATCGAGCAGACATTGGCGGAAGTACTCCTGGTTCCGAGCCGTGGCCTCGGTCGCCCACCCGAACGCAAACCCAGCGCTTAAGTCGAGAGATGCGAAATTCTCCCGGTCGGCAATGATGCTTAATAGATGGCCTTGCGATCGGAATGCCGGCGGCTCAAGGCAGCCTGGGCTGCTGCTTTCCGATAAGACCAATCGAATATCGAGTGGAGCGTAGTTATGGCGGCGCCGGTACGTGCTCCAACTCCTGTCTGCCGCTTTCAAAGTAGTAACGGAATTCGAACGGATTCGTACTGGAAAGCCATACGGATAGAACATTTCCTCATGCTGTAGCGGTACACGTGTGAGCAAAGGATCGTTAATCCGCGGTTCAAGAGAAAGTGACGTTGCCATAGAATTTCCCGCAATCATTTCCAGTTGAGAGAACACACGCACCGCGCACACACCGGATTACTGCTTACATCGAGCGAGGCCCGGAATTCCTGAGCTTCGAAGCCATTTAGAACCTGCAACAGGGTATTTGATTTCAGCGATCCGATTGACCGGTGGAAGAAACAGGGGCGCACGGTTCCGTTCGCCTCGACCACCGCCGAGACCCATGGCGCATTGCAGCGGGGAGCCCGATATGGAGCGAGTCCAAGCTGCGCCCGGAATTGATTAGAGATCCGGCGCAGTTTTTCGGCACTCTCCGCGACAAAGCCAGTTCCGTGCCAGTCCCTGCTTATGTTTTCGAATTCTCTCTCCAGAGTCACAACTTCTTCGAGGGTGAGCGCGACTTCAGCCTGGCGATACGCATCCCACGGCTCGAAACGATTGAAAGCTTCGGACGTCAGATCGGCGGCAAGGAAAGATATCGAGCTAAGCCCTAAGCGTTTTGCGACCCGTACTGTCTCGCCGGCCGACGAGTAGTTCAATCTTTGGATGGTGCAACGCGCGGAAATTGGGTACGCCCGGTTCAGATCGTGAATCGCGCGAACGCCTTGCTCGAGCTTAGAAAACGCGCCGGGAACGCGCCGGATCCGATCGTGGATGTGAGGCGGACCGTCCAAGGAAAGAATGACATCGTCAATGCGAGTTGAAATTTTTTCGGCGTACCGATTGAGGAGAAGTCCCGTGCTGAGCAGCGTCACGCGGATGCCTCTCGATCGCAGCATGTCCGCGAGCCGGAAGAGATCGGGATGCATGAGCGGTTCTCCGCCTGAGAAGACCACCCACTTAACGGACAATTTCTCAATGTCGGCTAAGTGCCCGGCAAGCTCATCCGCTGTGATTTCGGATTTACTTGTATCTTTCCAGATGTCGCACATAACACAACGGCAGTTACAGCGCGCGTGCGGACACAGCACGAGGACTGGAAGGGATTGAACTACCGATGTCACGCGGCGATTGCCTTTCCTGCCAAACGAAGAGCTTGTTGCAAAGCGTTCGTGGTTTCGCGCAGCAGCGAAGAAATGCATCCGGATACCAAGTACCGGCCTCGGCCCTCCACATCGAGCGGCTCGAGCGAGTTCAATATTTCTGGTGAACAACGCTGCGCGAACTCGGACGAAGCGAGTTGTATGCAGCCACGAACGATGACGAGTTGGGGATAACTCTCGAGCAAGGTCGTCGCTGGCGTCTGCCCGCTGTCTCGCAGCACTAGCAAGTCCGCTGGACCCCCGTCACAAATTCGACCAAAACCATCCGGTAGCTTAAACATTCGAGCCGGTTCGGACGTAACCATTCTGTAAAGGCGGTGGACATCGACCGTGCGATGCGCAAAGCGCAACTCATCGAGAAGATCGCCGTCTCCCGTCATGGCGGAATCAGTTCCCAAGGCGATTGGAATCGACGAATTAAAGACAGCTGCGTCCAGGCCGTGTTGCAAGGTGAAATGATTCGATGTCGGGCACCACACGAGCCCCACGCCATCACGCTCCAAGAGCGGCAGATCGGAACTCCTGAGGCCAACGCCATGGACGAGGATAGTCGAACGATTAAACGCGCCGGCGTCGGACAAAATCCGGATTTCGCGATTCGACGCGTCGTCTGTACCTTCGGCTGCATGAATTACGAATGGATAATTGGGCGGCGTGCTCCGAAAACGCGCTTCCCAGTCCGGCGAGAATCGCAGTGAGTGCGCCCATCCGTATCGCTTCACCACGCGAACCGGGAAGTTGAGGTCCGAGAACACCGGATGCGACGCGTTGTGGTGCGCGACGGTGGTGACGCCTGAAATCAAGTTCTTGAACCCGCCCCATCGCAACCGGAGTGGTTTAGGAACAGCGAGGTGCTGCTTTACCGGCGGCTGATGAGGGTGATAAATATCTTTCGCCCAGGCGGCGGCGTTTGTATACGGACCACATCCCAACCTGGGAAAGAGATTCAGCTCCAGGTGGTCATGAGCGTTGATCAGCCCAGGCAGCACAAGGCAATCGTCTAGGTCCAGTACGGGAGTCTGCGCCGACGGAACGGGAGAGAACGAAATCAATCCGTTGCTGAGCCATAGATTCAGATTCGCGGTCGCGGCCGAACTCATCGCCACGCGCGCCCCACGAATTAGCATGGTTTCTCCCACAGAGCGACAAAAAGGGCAGGAATGGCTGTCGATGTCTTAAAAAGGTCTTCTCTGCCGGCCCGCTGAAACGCCGGCAGATCGGAAGGGCCAAAATGCGCGGAGTCGAAGACTTTGGTCCTAAGCCCCGCGTCCGAGGCTGCGTAGTGAACTTCCCGAATCGTGCGACGGTAGTGTTCTAGTTCATATCGCCGCTCACCAAGTTTGAACGAACGTGTCCATCCGGACTCGAGCGCATCCGGGTGCAGATCGCTTACAGCAATCAAGCCGCCTGGCTTTGATGCACGTGCAAACTCGCGAAAGACCTGGCGGACGTCGCGAAAGTAGCCCAGAGATAACGAACAGAGGATCAGGTCGGCCGTCGAGCCGCGAAAAGGAATGCGCTCCGCATCGGCCAAAGCAACTCGGCCGCGCAAAGACAGGATCTTCCGGGCTTCGCTCAACATCTCCTCACATCCGTCGCAGCCGAACACGTCCCATCCGGCTTCCTGGAAGCGCAAAAGCCATCGGCCCGTGCCGCAAGCTACATCGATCATCTTGGAGGGCCGCAGTCCTTTGAGAACGTCGCGCATGGACCGCCGTTCCAGTAACACCAGAGGATTCGGACCCGAGTCATAGATTGGAGCCCACAGCCGATACCCTTCAATTGCCGATACTTGCATTACAAGCTCTCCAGCCGCGGTTTCCTTAGCGAAACAAAGCGCTGTGCCCACTCGAGTTCATATGGAAAATCGTAGAAGCCGAGGGAATAGCGCCAGCTGCTAAGACATCGAAGCATAGCCCGTCCCCAACGCGGCAGTTGAATGTCCTGAATCGTCGGCCAGCGGGAATTGACTACAAGATCAAAATTGTCAATGCGCTTCTTGAGGCGCCGGGGAAGCCACGAAACACTAGGATCGTGGCGGGTTGTGAAGTTATACCAGCGTTCCGTAGCCCACTCCTCGGGTGTTCGAGGAAATTCGATCTTCGCTTCGACGTCGCCATACATTCCATCGGGATGCGGCGTGGGAATATAGTGCTGGACGATGATTTCTGCATCGGGGTTTGCGCGCTTAATCCGCCGAATGAAACTGATGGTCTCGTGCGTATCGCGCTCGGGATCCTTCGGATTGCCGACCACAAACGAGAACTCGGGAACGATGCCGAACCGGCGGATTCGAGCCGCCAGCTTCATGGTCTGATCTGTCGTTACCTTCTTGTTCATCTGTTCGAGCACCCAATCGGAACCTGATTCCGCTCCGAAGAAAATCATGGCCGCGCCGGCTTTTTTGAGCAGCCGAAACGTCTCGTCTGAGTAGCGCAGAACAGTATCGATGCGGCCTTCGCACCACCATTTGAGGTTTAGCGGATCGAGACACTTCGCTAAAGCGGCGGAATGCTTTTCGTTGAGGAAGAAGTTGTTGTCGTAGAACTGAACGGAATCGATGTTGTATTTTCGTTTCAAATGACCCAGGACTGCGGCGGTGCGTTCGGGGTCTTCCGTGCGCTGGCGGCCTTGATAAATGGGAACAACGCCACAGAAAGTGCAACGAAACGGGCAGCCGATACTCGCCTGATGAACAACCGTCCGCCGCCCCAAGAACGTCGGCAGAATATATTTGTAAGCATTGGGCAGATTGTCGTACGGCAGCCACGGGAAGTCGTTCGGCGAACGCAGCGGCCTTTCCGCATTGTGAACATGCAGCCCGAAATCGTCTTTGTACGATAAGCCCTTCACGCCGGCATACTTCCGTGTCGTGCGCAGAACCTCGATCAATTCAAGAAAGGTTTCTTCACCTTGGCCGCGAACCACGAAATCGACATAACGGGCATTGAGTGCGGCATCGGTATACAGCGAGGCAAAGTATCCTCCCCAAACGATGGGGATGGACGGATATTTTAAACGAAAATCTCGGCAGAGAGGAATCGCAGCGACCATCTGCGGTCCCGGCATAACCGACACAGCAAGCAACGTGACGTTGCCCTGTTCGACAAGACGGTCGAGCGTCAATTGCGGTTCGGGATCTGCATTGCCGTCGACGATGACGTAATCTTCCCTTCCCTCCAACACTGCGGCCAAAGATAAGACCGCCAGAGGGAAGCGCCTGTTCTTTGGCTTGGTTGATCGAGGATGCAGCAGAATAATCATAAGGATTGAAATCTACCGACGAGAATCCAAAACCTTGAAGGAGGCCTGCGCCTTCGGAGAAACGCATTCAATGGGCGAAGATGCCAGCGCCACCCGTACCACGGCTTAAGAATTTGCCAGTCGATCTTAAGAGCTTTCTCGAGCGCCTGAATCGTGGGAAAGTCGAGAAATTCAATACTCGGCAGCACATCGGAAGGAAAGCCATAGCGCCTGACGAATTCGGCGCGCTTTTCTTCAACCATCCGCCTTCCGTGATCTTTCAATCGGTAAATCGGAGTATCGAGAATCACGAAACGGCCCGACAGCCGGAGACAACGCCCGATTTCGGAAAGTGTACGAAAGCAGTCGACCGAATAGTGGAAAGATGCGTTGAAAATCGCCAGATCGACGCTATTTGAGGACAACGGAAGATGATCGAAATCAGCTTCGATGACAGGAAATTGATTTGAGTAGTGACGGGCGGCTTTAAGACCGTCTCGCTCGTCCGCAAAAATATCCAGAGCAACCGGGTGGTGGCCGCGAAGCGAAAGGCAATTTGACAACCAGCAATTCCCCGCCCCGAGATCAAGCACATCTAATGGCCTGTTTTCTCGATCCTCGAGCGGCTCCAGTATCTCTCGGACGAAGTAGCTATACGTTTTCGATCGCATCGCCCACATAGCGGCGTTGGCATCGCCGCGGCCGCACGATGGCAGGGCGCGGTAATAGTCGCTTGTATCCGAGCCGCGGCCTTCCGCGTACCGAATATGGCGGTAATCTTCAACAAATCTGTGGCGAGCAAGATTGTCGTCCGTCATACTCGTTCGAAGATATACAGGCGATGATCCGCCAATGAGCGAAGGACCGGTCGATGAGCCAATTGCTGGTCGAGGAGAGATAGCTGCTCAACTTCCCAATGCGTCAGCACTTTTACGTACGAAGGCGGAACGGATAGCCCGATGCCGTAGAAATTCACCAGGCGAAACGGCCCGTCGAAAGCAGAGACAATCTCAGCTCGAGAGGGATAAAATACATCGGTTCCGATAGATGAATCCGCACGGCCTCGCAAGCGTCGAAAGGCCTTACCGGGCTTGGCATACGACAAATGGAAGCAGATCTCCCAAAGACATACGTCGCCCAAGAAACAAAGCGCAAGGTGGCCTCCGGGGCGAACCATGCGGGCAAGGGACGAGGCGACGGGCCCAAGCAACTCGACGCAGTTTAGAGCGCCGAAATTCGAGAGCACGCCGTCGAGGCGCAGGTCAAAATACTCAAGGCGTTCTATAGGGCAACAATGTGCATCGACGCCGCGGCTTCGCGCCACTTCGACCATTTCGGGAGAGCTATCGATGCCGTAGACTGACACGCCGCGGGATTTGAGATGCAGCGCGTCAATGCCCGTACCGCAACCGGCGTCGAGCACAAAGTCGCCTTTATTGAATAAAGGATCGATCCTGCTCCACACAGCGGACCTTTGCGCCCTTCCGATGGGTGTGTCCGACCAAAGGGCATCGTATTGGCGCGCGATTTTGTCGAATGGAGCTTCTTTGATTCCGAGCATGCGCACTACGCCTCCACTTCGTTGCGTGTCATGTGCAAACCCCTCCGCGCGGCCAGTGCCCTTGCGGGGTCCGGAACCGGCAACAGCTCGCTTTTCAGAAGATCGTCTGCGTATTGATAAAAGCGCCTGGAATGCCGGCCCCGGATGCGGATGTCGCGATCTGTCGATTGGCTCCAGTCGCCTAGAGTAACCAAACGGGAAGATACGCGCTCGTAATAAGGCGTTCCCTTGATCGGATAGGAAACGGTAGTGAAGCAAACATCTGGATGGCACTCCTTTGCATGGGCCACAGTTTGCTCGATGTCGTCAATTTCCTCGCCGTCATACCCCCACATGAGGAACATGCCGGTTTGAATGCCGTGCGATTTGCACAGGCGAACGGCAGATCGAACCTGCTGAATCGTAACGCCGCGCTGCATCGCATCCAAGATTCGTTGCGAGCCGCTCTCCGAGCCGATCCAGACACGAAAACAGCGAAGCTCGGCTAATGTTTGCGCAACGGTTTCGTTCATGCGGTCGGCGCGCGTTATGCATTCAAAAGGTATCGACAGCCTTTTGCGCTGCATTTCTGTGGCGAACTCGAAGAGCCAGCCATGGTGAATGGTGAAGACATCGTCAGCCAACCAAAGCATGTCGGGGTTATAACGTTCTAGAATCCATTCAATTTCGCTCACCACCGATTTCGGCGAACGGCGCCGGTGTGTCGTGCCATAAACGGAGTGACTGCACCAGTTGCATCGATACGGGCAGCCGCGAGCAGTAATCAGGGAAACAGAGCCCTTCCCATGGAAGGCGCGCCATGTCTCGAGATACTTGTGCATGTCGATACGTTCGCGATCGGGCCAAGGCTGGGCATCAAGATCCTTTATCAGGGGAGCAGGCGAAGTGCGAACGATCTGGCCACTCTCGCCGCGAAAAATCAAACCGCCAATCTTGGGCCATTCATTACGGTCAAAGGAAGACCGCAACAGATTCTCAAGGGCTATTTCTCCTTCACCCACGATGACGACATCGGCTCCGCAATCGAGATATTGTTCCGGATAGTTTGCAGGTTCAGGTCCGCCGACAATCACGTTCCAACGGGCTTCGCACGCGCACTTGATGATTTCTAGAGCGTTCAACCGGGTCATCAAATTGGCGTATATGCCGACCGTCGCCGGCGGTCCCTGACGGAGAAGCGCAAACAGGTCGCTCTTGGACCCGAACGTAGAGTCATAGATATCCACATCGAAGCCCTGCTTACGAAGATGGGAAGAAAGATAGAGGAGGCCCAACGGCGCGTAGGGCTTCATGATCTGTTGTTCCTTGGGATCTTCGAAGAGGAAGTAGGCGTGCGTCAGGAGCAGTTTCATGAGGCTACTTCCAATGCGCTTAAATTGGAGGTTTTGAGCGCTTCGACGGCGGCCCAGGCATTCGCTATTGCCAAGCCGCTTCCGGGACTTCGCACTTCCAGGTGAATGGCGCTCGCGAGCGCGCGATACAGTTCGGTTGAAAATGCGCCTCTGAACATCATGGAAAGATCGCCGCTTTCCGTCCAGTTCGTCTTCTGCCGTAGCTCGGAGGAGACGAGCTGATGGAGTTTCGTTCCTGGCAAGGGATAAGTGACCGATACGCCCACGTCGTCAGGTCTCACGGTCCGCACCATCCGAATGGTGGCCTCGATATCGTCCCAGGTCTCGCCCGGATAGCCGAATTGAAGAAACAGGCCGGTCCGAATGCCGTTTCGCCTCAAGTTCTCGCGCGCCTGGTGGATTTGCTGAACTTTGATGCCCTTCTCCATGGCGTCGAGAATGCGCTGAGAACCGGATTCCGCTCCCAGCCATACGTCGCGGCAACCCGCACGCTTGAGATCGGCCACGGTTTCACGCGTCATCAGATCGCAGCGTGATTGCATCTTGAATGGAATTCGCGATCCCAACCGTGTGATCGCGGCGGCGAATTCTTGAGTCCAGCGGGCCGAGAGAGCGAAGATATCATCCGCGAACCAAATATGGTCGGGTGAATACTTCGTTTTCAAATGCAGCATCTCCTCCGCAACAGAGACGGCCGATCGCACGTGATACTGGTTGCC
Source organism: Bryobacteraceae bacterium (assembly GCA_049585195.1). GTDB lineage: Bacteria > Acidobacteriota > Terriglobia > Bryobacterales > Bryobacteraceae > KBS-96. The sequence continues at coordinate 10,855 of JBAUZG010000043.1, forward strand.
CCAAATCGGCTTTGCACACCAATTGCAACGGAACGGGCAGCCCCGGCTCGAGACCAGGTTCAAGGAGAAGTATCCATGATGGCTGCGCCAGGCGTCGCGATACGGATTGAGATCGATCAGGTCCCAGGCAGGCAGCGGAAGCTCATCGAGCTTCGTGCGCAGCACGCGGGGAGCTGTACGGCGTGTTTTGCCCGTGCCGGAGTCACGGTAGGCCAGTCCAGCCACTTGCTCCGGAGGGCTCCCGCCAGCGAGCTCGCGGAGAATATCTTCCACTTCCCCGATCAGGACGTAGTCGAAGCCAGCTTTAAGATATTCATCCACCCGATCCGTTGAATCAGATCCATGCACTGCACTGGGACAGTTGTACTCGCGCGCTAGATTCGCCGTCCAGAAAGCGAGCTCTCTGTTTCTCGATAAGCACATCTTAGTGAGGAAATTGAAATCGTCCTCACAGACAACCACAAGACAGGGCGCCGCTTTACTTATCGCCTTCCTCAGAGTCTCTTTTGGCGAATCGAAGGCGATATCACAAACCGTGACAGATACACCAGCTTCACGCAATACCGCAGCCGCGATCAGTGTTTCGAGAGGTGGATAAGGCTCCATCTTGCGACGCTGCTTTTCGTCCGAGAAGACATGGTTGCTGTGTGTGAGCAGGACGTTCATATGCTTCCGCGACGACTTACTGAACCTCTTTCATCTGGCGCCCTAACGCGTCTCCGGTCAACAGCGAACGGCGGACCACCAGCCAGTTCTGCGCCATGGACGCCCACAGCTCAATTGGCAAGGCAAACGCGTGATGCTTCAAACGCCAGTGCAGTGGCTTTTCGAGAAGCCGCATTGCTTTGCGGCTGACATTCGAGCGCATTTTGCTCGCGCCCTTCGACATTTGATTTACCAGCATGAAGTAAGAGATGCTGCGGGATAGCTCCTCGCTCGCCCGGGCGCTCAACCACGGGAGCTCGGCCTGTCCCAAACCGACGGAGGCCCAGCCTTCGAGCGATTGCGGTTCCCTCAGACCTGCTTCGAGCAGCTCCGGCCAGATCGGGATGCCGGGATAAGGCGTGAATAAATTCGGAGAGAACGTGACATTCTCAAACTTCGCCGCGATCTGACCCATCACGCGCAGCGTTTCGCGGCGATGGCGGTCTTCTTCACCGGGATAACCAAAGATCAGGTTGTATGTGACCCGAATGCCGGCATCGCGGCACTTCCGGGCAGCCTCAAACATGTCGTCGATCTTCTGATGAGATTTATGCATTTTGCGTAGGATTTCCGGAGAGGCGGACTCAGTACCGAATCCGATGTGACTTACTCCGCTCGAGGCGAGCAGAGCGACTTCGTCATCGCTAAGCCGGCACAGTAGATCTGTGGATGCCTGAAACGTCCAGCGGAACCGGACGCCGCTCTCCAGAAAGCCGCGAGCTAACGCTGTCGCGCGACGCGTATCGACCAGGAAATTCGAATCGACCAGCGCGATCTCATCGAGCCTGTAGGTTTTCACCAGGTGAAGGATCTCGCTGACGACGCCCGAGACAGTCTGCGGGTTGAAGCGGCGGTTATAGAACACCATGTCCGTGCAGTAGTTGCACGCATACGGACAGCCGATGCTCGTGGCATAAGAGAGCTTTCGGCCGCCCGTCAAACGGGCATACGATTCGAAATCGACCAGATCGTAAGCGGGCGATGGCAGACTGCTCAGCGGGGACGAAGGCCGGTCACCATTTGTGACGATTTTGCCGTCTCGCTTGAACCAGCAGCCGGCGACCAGATCGAGACTTGCGCCCGTAGATTGACGTTTGAGGATTTCAGAGAGCGTCTTCTCTCCTTGATGGCGCACAATGATATCGACGAAGCTTTCGCGGAGCGTCTGGCCGCTGAGGAGTGTGGGGTGCCAGCCGCCGTAGATGATAGGCAGTTCAGGACGCACTTGGCGGACAACACGGCTGGCTGCGATCGCATCCCGAATCATAGGTCCTGTGAGGACGGAGATGCCGAAGGCAAACGCGTCTGTTACTTCTCTTGAGATAACGTCCAGAAAATTCGGCGTCGTTGCGCCATCGACAATTACGGGGGTAAATCCCTCTTCGCGAATGGAAGACGCAAGACTCAGAAGGCCAAGAGGCGGACCAAACACTTTGCCTTGATACGGAGGCGAAAAGAGCAAGACCTTTCTCTCGCGGTCGTGGCTCGGAACCGGCGGCGAACTGAGCCGCGCGCGCAAGCAAGCGGTGGTGTTTAGCACGAAACCACCTCAGCAGAGAGTTGCTGTGCATCGACCTTGGGCTTTGGCGGTGGAAATAGCTTGTTGGCTTTGTTCTTGAGCCAGAGTTCGACGGGTGCCCCATAGACGCTATGATCGAGACGCCACCGCGCAGGCAAACTGATCGAGCGATGCACCAAGCGAGTTATCGGATGTTTTTTCTGGACGCCGATCGGGATGCGATTGAATGCCACGCGCAAGTACTCGCGCATTCGTTGGACCCGCTGGTGCTGCGCGCCCTTGAGCCATGGAAGAACTGTGTAGCGAGGGAAAAAGTCGGCCCAACCCTCGAAGGTCTTAGGCACGTCGATGCCTAGCTCGAAGGCTTTCTTCATAATGGGCGAGCCCGGATAAGGAGTGAAAATGTTAGTCCAGAACTCGGCCTGCGGATAGCGCCGGCATATGTTCATAATCAAACCGATGGATTCACGGCGCTCTACCTCCGTCTCGCCGGGAAAGCCGAAGATCATGTTGAACGATGGACGGATGCCGGCTTGGGTGAGCAGGTCGGCCGCTTGATAAATCGTCTCCAGCTTTTGAAAATCCTTATTCATGAGGTGAAGGATCTTCTTCGAGCCGGAGTCGGCGCCTTGGGAGACCTGGGATAAACCAGCTCGACGAAGAAGCTTCAGCTCTTCGACAGTGAGCCGGGTAACCAAGTTAGTAGAAGCTTGAATGCTCCAGTCGAATTTGACGCCGCTCCGCACCAGACCTTCTGCGATTTTGACGGCTCGTTCGCGGTCTACCAGGAAGTTGTCATCCACTACCCACAGCAATTGAAGACCATACCGCGATACGAGATCGCTGACCTCTTCGACAACCTGGTCGGCATCCAAAGCGTTCCACTTTCGCCCGTAGAGACCTTCGTTTGTGCAGTACGCGCAGTTGAACGGGCACGCAAGACTCGAGGTGTACATCGCCCAGCGGCGGCCGCAAACGCGTTCGTAAGCGTCGAAATCGGCCAGGTGATATGCTTTCGGCGGCAGTTCCCTTATGGGCTTAAGGGGACGGGGAGTGTTGAAAACAAGTCTTCCATCTTCCTTGTAAGCGACGCCAGCTATACCTTTGAGCGATTCGCCGGCTTCGATGCGCTGAACCATGTCGACTAGAGCCTCTTCACCTTGTCCAACGACAATGGCATCCACATCGGGGCACGCTAGAGTTTGATCGGGCAATAGCGAAGGATGCCAGCCCCCGAGGATGACAGGCTTGTTTGGATAGGCCCGCTTCGCCGCCTTTGCGATCTGGGCGGTCTCGCGAATCATTGGCCCAGTGACGAGCGAGACGGCAAGGCAAATGGAGTCTTCAAGTTCCTTGATCACCTGCTGTTGGAAATTCGGCGTAATCGTGGAATCGATGATTCGAACTTCATAGCCGGCTCGTTCGAGCGGAGTTGCCAGAGCCAGAATCGCTAGCGGCGCCGTCGCCTCTTGGCTCGAGAAAGCAGGAAAGAAAAACAGGACCTTCTTCTTCATGTGTGCGATGTCATTTCGCTCAGGGCGGCGACTCACCTTTGCTTCGAGCGGGGAGGGCTTCGCCGGACACATGTCCAGTATGCGAACGGATAGGAATTGAGAGTGTCTGAGGAGTGTAAATAAAACGTAAAGGCGGGATTCGGCGTCGAGCCTTGCGGCCGTGCGAGCTTCCGGCTCTTAGACCGTGAAGATTTCGCGCGCTTCCTTCAACGAAGAAATGTAGTCGCGGCCCGGAGCGGGCGAATACTCGTGGGCGCAGAACCCCGCAAATCCGGTACCCGCAACGGCTTTCGCGACGAAGTTGTAGTTCAGCTCGTTCGACCGGTTGTCAATCTCGTGCCGGCCTGGAACACCGCCTGTATGAAAATGCCCAATCCATTGTATGTTCGCCGTGACGCGTCTCACAATATCTCCATCCATAATCTGCATGTGATATATATCGAAGAGCAGCTTCACTCGCGGCGAGTTCACGCGCTTGCACAGTTCCACGCCCCAGTCTACGTGGTCGCACATGTAGTCGGGATGGTTCACCCGGCTATTTAACAGCTCGATGCAGATATTGACATTCTTGTCCTCTGCCTGAGCCTTCACTTTGTTCAGAAATAGCTCGCAATTTGCGAGGCCCTCCTCATCGCTCATGCCGGCGCGGTTGCCCGAAAACGTAATAACGTTGGGGAAGCCAGCCGCCGCGCACTTGTCAATCAACTCCCGCATGCTCTTTTCGATGGCCGCGTGATTCTCCTTGCGGTTTAGCGCCTGCTTAATCGTGCCACCACCGCCGGAGCTCATCGTCGAGAGCAGTCCGTATTTCTGGAGGACCGGCCACTTCTCGGGCGTCTGCAAATCGACGCCCTGGAACCCGAGTTCGGCCGCCAGCCGGCATTGCTCCTCAAATGGAACTCCCTTGCCGAAAACGCTGGGGCAGACAGATTGCTTGAGACGCCCGAAATTCGGCTGCTTGCCGAACGCGGGAGGGTTGCTGGTGGAAGCGCTTTCCGCTAGAGCCCGATTCAAACCGCCGCCCCCTAGACCAAGTCCGGCGACGGCTGCCGGAAGAAACTCTCTGCGTGTCATCGGCTGAATTCTATCCCAGCACGCCTGCAATTTCGAAGCGACCGACCGTCACGCCGCCAGCGGCAGTTCTTCTTCTTCGATCTTGCGGGTTTTCAGCGCTTCAGTGGCAATGTACAGCAGATCATCGCAACGCTCCGACATATCGAACTCGTCGGTAAAGCGGTGCAGATGTTTCGCAAACGCAGAACGCAGCTCGGCAGCGGCCTTTTCGAGACCGAGTTTCTGAATATTGATCTGGGTAAATTTCAGCACTTCGTCCATCAGCAGAGTTTCTACATGAAACATGCGGTAGATGGGGCGCCGCTTTTCACGCACAAACTCGGCCACTTTGCCCGGCACCAGCCGAGGCCCGTCACTCTGCCCGGAGGCGCGGCGAATGCCATCGAGGCGCGAGGCCTCTTCGGAGATCGAACGGCTTGCCACCCGCAGCGCGTGATCGACAACGGAAGTCTGCTGCACATCGTATGTAAACAGATTCGTCGTGCGGCCCCGGTAGGGACGCGTGCAGCTGAAGGCGAGCAGCGAATAGCCGGAAACGCGGCGCTCAATTGCCTCTGGATGCTGGCCGAGCCACTCGCTCACCCACTGCCGCAAGGCCGTCTGCATCGCGTGGGAAACGGCGCTGTAAACCGCGATATAGGAAGGATTCCGTTCCCGAGGCGCCGAGAGCCACAGGTTGAGATCGAAGGGGAGTTGCTGTGACTTCATTTCAGTGACTTCAGCGTTCCGTTCCGTCTGAGGCGCGGACGCCCCTGAGACCCCGACAGCCGTCTTGCGGCTCGCAATCGGAGGCATTTCGAAAAGCTTTCCCATAAGTCAGTGGATCTCCCAGAAGTTTCTGCAATCGCAGCAGCGCCCGCCGGCGCGATTGCATCGATTTCCGCATGCCGTATAGTCAGCCAGCGGCGACCGCCAGTAAAGCATGGGGATCTCCGGAAACGGACGGTTCGGGCCTTCAGAAAAGTCGCAATTCGCCGTAACCTATTGCAAACGAATAAGAAAAAATTTGAGAAAAAAATTGAAATTCTTGTGATCCGGTTTTACCTGACCCGGAAAACGTCTCTGACAACTGCAATCTTTCGCTCGCGGCGGGCACTTTTGTTATGTCCGCCGCCTATCAGACGGAAGCTTGGAGTAGCGGCGGCTTAGAGGAGTATGTCTTGCGGATACTGACGATTTTCGCTTTGTTCCTTTTCTCGGTGGGCGTGCCAGGCCGTTCTTTCGCCAGCATCGTAACCACCCGAACCTCAGCTCTCCCGCCGAATACGGTGAGCGATTTGCAGATTACGCAGACAATTCAGGCCAAGCTCGCGAAGTCGAAAATTGGAAAAGACGGGTTCCGGTTTCGCGTGACACGTGGCGTCGTCACCTGGGAAGGATCGACGAACGTTATGCAGCATAAGGGCTCGGCTACGAGAATGGCGAAATCAGCCGGAGCCACCCGAGTGATCAACAACATTCAGGTGAGCTCGGCGGCGAAGGCCAAGGCCGCTCAACAGCTTAAAAAAGCCGCCATTCAGGAAAACTGAGCCAACGGCGCTCGCTTCCAGCTCCTCAATTGACCTCATTGACAGGACGCCGTGGAAACGGCAATCACATTCTTGATGCCGGCGTTTGTTGAAAGTGGCTCATTGAAACGTTCGATCGGGAACCGGTTGGTAATCAATTTCCGCACCGCATCCGGGAATAGCGTTCGAAATAGGGCGAGATCGGCAATTGCGCGCTGGAAATGACAAGGGGCGGCATTAACGGTTCCGCAAACCACCTGATTTTTGAGCACGAGATTGTAGAGAAGCGAACTCGTATTCAAGGGGACAGGATGGGAGTGGCGGGGAATGCCTGTGAATACGAAGACGCCGTTGTGTCCTAGCTGTTCGAGAACCTTGAAAGCGACGTCGGCGCCGCCCATGGCTTCGTAGATTACGTCGATCTGCCCGCAAAGAGAACCGAGTTCGGCGGGACTTACGGATTCTGAGTCGATGAAATGCCCGCCGAATTCGCTCACAATGGGCGGCTTGACGGCTTCCGAGCCGCGCGAATAGACCCAGACCTCATAGCCTTCAGCCCTAAATTTCATGGCAGCGAGCAGACCTACGGGGCCGGCGCCCAAAACGACCGCGCGTTGGATTTGGCCCGAAACGGCCTGCCTGGGACGAATCGACGAAAGGCGGCTTTGAATAGCGGCGACCTGGTCAAAGGCTTTTTCGGTGACCGTAAGAGGTTCGGTCAATACCGCAATGTCCCGAAGCGTGCTGGGAACGAGATTCAAATTCGCCTCTTGTTCGACAATGGTTTCGGTGAGAAAGCCATGATCGGCCACAATGCCCCGTTCGCGATAGTGGCCCGTATAGCAGAAATCCTGCCGGCCGGCAGCACACGCAGCACAACGCTCGGGGCAAGAACGGCGGACGGTCGGAATGACGAGATCGCCGGGTTTGACACGCGCTACGGCACGGCCGGTCTCGAGCACTTCACCTAGCGACTCGTGACCAAGGACTAGGTACTCCGAGCCCTTCGGCGCCAAGCCATATTCGTAGGTAGCAATTTCGCGATCCGTGCCACAGATCCCAACTTCGAGAACGCGGATTCGGACTTGATCCGCAGCGAGTGAACCGGGTTCGGGGTGATTGACGAGTTCGACCTTCTTCTGGAGGGGAAAGACAGCGACGGCTTTCATTTCGGGTGGGGTCCTACCAACCTATCAAGATGAAGGTGGCCGCGCCTGATCGGAGTCGGAGATCTTCTGAAGGATCAGCCCGGAACGAAAGAATTTGAAGGAGGAGACCGGCCTTAAGCCGGCCTCCCGACAGATTTACAACTTACCGGCTGCTGCTGCTGCCACTGGTTGCGACATAAGCGGCTGCGCCCGCGCCCGCAGCGGCGACACCCAAGATGATGGAGGTGTACAGCACCTTGTGCCCGCCCGCGATAGCGCCAGCGGCTCCGCCTCCGCTTTTGGAGGTGCTACCGTTGGTGTTACCAGGGTCAGCGCCAGACTGGCCCGGCTTGAAAGCAGATGCCGTGCCGGCGCCAATTCGAGTAAGCATTGCGCCGTTTTGGTCGAAGACTTTTAAGGCGCCGCTCATGCTGGCCACTTCGACAGCTCCTTCGCGAAGACGGATGGCCGCTTGCGAGTTCGGCTCATCTGGCGCGACCCGATAGCCGAGGGCTTGCACGTCGTACTTGTTCATGTTGTCTACCCGTACCGCGCCTTGGGTTAGCACCAGGTGGTCGTTATAGACGGTTGCGCCCGTGTTGGTGGCCAGCATGACGCTCGGCCCACCTTGCAAAAAGATTTGGCTCGCCGTGCTGCCAGTATTAATTTGCGAGCCGTCATAAACGTTTGAATTGCCAGTCACCTGTGAGCTGTTCACCGTAAAGCTTCCGAAGGCGGAGGCCACGCCGATGACAGGCGTCACAGCGAAAGCGGAACCGGCCGAAAGAGCCGTTACCGCCGCGACGATCCTGAGGCAAGTGAGTTTCATCCCGTATCTCTCCAACTTGAGTGCCCCGACCTTCGTGGGTCTTAGAGCCTCTTCAGTATAGGGCAAGTTATTGAATACAAATAGGTAATCACTTTGTCGGACAGGCTGGAAGAGGATAGGAAAAACCCGGATGTTAGATAGGGGCAGAAACGCGGCCCACCCGGCTTTCTGCCCCAGGGCACGGGACCGAAATTCGATCACCCGTTCCCAAACTCGCAAGAACATCGACTGCCCAACATCACTCCCTCGCGGTCGTGGCTCGGAAAGTGCGCGTTGACTCGAAGGCCTCTTACCAGCCGCGCGCGCCAGCGAGCGGTCACGATGGGCCATTCAGAAGCTGGCCTACTGCTGAACCGGCTTGATGCCGAGATTATGAGAGGCAATCGCGGTGAACATGGCCGTGTCGCCAAAGTTGATAATCGTGAAGATTTTGCGGAGATCCTTATTTTTTCGGAAAATCAACTGGGGTACAAGCGAAACTCCCGCGAGACTTGCCTTCACCGCGAGGCCCTTAGCTCCAAAAGTACCGTTAGAGCTTTCTAGCAACGGATTTTGCTCGCTCTTGCCCCATGATGAAGCAGCATCAAAGGCTGTCGCGGCAAGCATGGTCGCAATACTGATTTTCCAGACGGTGACGCTTCGATGATCGTCAGAAACGAATGCAACGCGCGATGACCGCAATGGGCTCGCGGCTGGATTCCCCGGGAGTTCGCCGTCTGGAGACAGCACGATTGGCTGGCTCGAGCCGGCCTCCGTTGCAATCTGGCCAGGCTGACGCGGCGTCTGTGCGTACAGCGAAACCGTGCCAAGACTAAAAGCGAGGGCAACAATGCCCGACCAGCATTTGACGTTCATCACTTCACCCTTGAACCGCAGTAGCGGTATAAACTACGCATCGGGGAAAGAACGGAAAACTTTAACCGCGAGCGGCGGGGCTGTAGTTTTGGCGTACTCCTAGTTCGGATGGAATCTTGTTAATCAGATCTCACTTATTGTTCGTCTTGTTCGCGATTTCAGCCGCGGCCGGTAGCGCCACAACCGATAGAACGCAAATTGACTCCTGGTTTCCCCCCGAGCAGCTAATGACCATTGGTGTTTACTACTATCCCGAGGCATGGCCCGAGCAGCAATGGGAGCGCGACATCGCCAATATCAAAAAGCTCGGATTCGAATACATCCACATGTCCGAATTTGCCTGGACCAGGATGGAACCCCAGGAAGGTCATTATGATTTCGGATGGCTCGACAAGAATGTGGAATTGGCCCGGAAATATGGGCTGAAGGTGGTCTTGTGCACTCCCAGCGCCACGCCGCCAGTATGGCTGTCGCGAACACATCCCGAGATCCTCATGATCCGCGCGGATGGAACGCAGATGACTTACGGCTCACGGGAGCAAGCCGACTGGAGTTCCCCCGTTTATCGAAGCTACGTCGAAAAGATTGTGGAAAAAATGGCCCAGCGGTATGGAAACAACCCAACGGTGTGGGGTTGGCAAATCGACAACGAGCTGTCGCATTATGGCTCGGGCATGTCGTACGCGCCGCCTTCGCAAGAGTCGTTCCGGTCGTGGCTGAAAGAACGCTATGGAACGATTGACCGGCTCAACCGGGATTGGGGCGATTCGTTCTGGTCCCAGACTTATGGCAATTTTGACGAGATCCAAATGCCCGATCCACAGAGGCTGGTAGCAGGCGCGAATCCGCATGCGATGCTCGACCTGCACCGCTGGTTTGCCTGGGAAGCGGCCGATTATCTACGGTTCCAGGCATCGGTGCTCCGCCGCCACGTGAAACAGCAATGGATCACGACTAACTTCATGATGAATTACGAGCTGGTGAATCCGGCTCTATCGGAGAACGATCTGGACATCATGAGCTTTACGATGTACCCGGTGAGCGGCGGCTTGTTTCGAGGCCGGCTGGGCTTTCGCATGGGAGATCCAGCGCCGATTTCGTTCACGCACGATTTTCTGCGAAATCTGGGAAGCGGCGTCGAGGGGCCGATGGAGCTTCAACCTGGACAGGTCAACTGGGCTCCCGTGAATCCATGGCCGCAGCCCGGAGTGATCCATTCGTGGATCATGCGCGCATTCGCCTTGGGCGGACGTTTGGTCTGCGTCTATCGGTATCGGCAGCCCCTCTTCGGAGACGAGCTGTATCACAAAACGATCGTCGAACCGGATGGAGTGACTCTAGCGCCCGGCGGCAAGGAGTTTGTCGAAGCGATCGAGGATGTAAACAAGTTGCGAAAGTTGTACCGCCCCGGCGTGGTGGTCCCAGCCGAGTATGATGCGCGGCGGACCGCGTTTCTGGATAGCTTCGAGAACCGGTGGGACATCGACAACCATAAGCAGACCACACGTTGGGACACCGTGGGCCACTGGATGAAGTATTATCGCGCTCTGAAAGCGATGGAAGCGCCCGTCGATGTCATTACCGAAGAGAAGGATTTCTCGAAGTACAAGTACCTGATTGCTCCGTCGTACCAGCTTGTCGATCAGGAGTTGATTGAGCGCTTCCAGAAATTTGCCGAGAATGGAGGCACGCTGATACTGACTTGCCGTAGCGGGCAGAAGGACCGCCGCGGACATCTTTGGGAAGCGCTGTGGGCCCAGCCGATCTACGACCTGATTGGCGCAGCCGTACCGAGGTATGACGTTTTGCCTGAAGGCCGCGACGGGCAGGTCACCTTTAGTGGGAAGCAGTACGAATGGGGTACCTGGGGCGATATTTTAGAGCCGCGAGCGGGGACGGAAGTTCTGGCAAGGTATGCGGATCAATTCTATAAAGGTCATGCCGCAGCAACGCGGCATCGCGTCGGCAACGGAGAAGTGGTTTACGTAGGAGTCGATACAGCGACCGGAGAGATGGAAGCCGATCTGCTTCGTAAAGTGTATAGCGATCGAGGCGCGCATCCGGCCAATCTTCCGTTAGATTTCATGGTCGATTGGGGCGACGGTTTCTGGACCGCGTCGAACTTCACGGACACAGTGCAAGATGCGCCGGCGCCGGCAAACGCCCGCTTCGTGACGGGCGCGCGTTCGATACCGCCGGGCGGAACGGCGGTGTGGCAGTAGCCTTCATTCGTAGCGGAGCGCGATCATTGGATCGACACGCGAAGCTCTTCTCGCAGGTAGGTAGGAAGCAAGCAAAGCCACCGCTGCAAGCAGCGCCGACGCCGCCAGCAGTACCACCGGATCATTGCCGTTGATTCCATACAAAAGTCCGGCAAGCAGGCGGCCAATTCCAATCGCGAGCAGCAGTCCGATGCCGACACCCACCGCGGTAACCCGAAGACCGTCACCCAGGATCATGCCCAATGTTGATGAAGGGTCAGCGCCGAGCGCCATTCGGATGCCAATCTCGCGGGTCCGCCGCGCCACGGTGTAAGCATTGACGGCGTAGAGTCCGATCACTGCAAGAAAGAGCGCCACACCGCCGAAGACCTCCAGGATATGGGCGCCGGTGCGGAGCACCCAGATATCAATCCCCGATTCCAGATGCCCTCGCATCGTCGTCAATGCGAGCAGCGGTAGCCGCTCATCAGCCGCGTGAATCTCGCGGCGGATCGTTTCGAGCATACGCCTCTCTGCTTCGGGGCCTGCCGCCGCAACCTTCAGGTGGATCTGCATATCGGCCTGGTATTGCTGTCCGAAAGGAACGTAAACGTGAGGCTCGGCGTTATTTCCGAGAATGTTCTCGCGTATATTACTCACCACGCCCACTACCTCACAGATTCCGTTCTGTCCTTCATCCAAACGGATGTGCTTACCGACTGCATTGCCGCTCGGCCACAGCTTTTCCGCCGCAAGCTTGTCGATAATCGCGACACGCTTGTTTGACTCCGCTATACTTTCGCTCGCAACGAAAGATCGGCCCCGTAGTAGCGGGATGCCAAGCGTCCGGAAGTAATCCTCGGTGACGATGTTGAAGTCCACGCCCAGCGCCGGATGCTCCTTTGAGGCTACGACGTCGGACGGGGTAATATTTTTTCCCATATGCCTCATGCCGAATGGAACCGTCGCCGCCATCGCAACTGACTGAACACCGGGAATTCGCTTCAAACGCTCCCTTAGCGTCTCGTAGACCTGGCGTCCATGCGCTTCATCGTAGTTGACGAGGCTGGCATCCACCTCAACGAGAATTTCGTTTTCGAGCGAGAAGCCTGGCTGGATATTGGCCGCGCGCACCGCGCTGCGAACGAATAGACCTGTCGCGGCCAGCATCATTAACGACAGCGACAGTTGCGCCATCACCAGCATATTGCCGCGCGAGAAGAAGCGGCGCGTGCGGCCAGCGACATCCTCGCCCGCATTTTCCTTTAAATCGAGCCACATGTCCGGCTTAGAGAGCTTCCAGGCAGGAAAGAGCCCGAAGATGATTGTGCTCAACACGCAGAAAACGAATGTGCCCGCGAGGACCCGTGCATCAGGCGCCGCATCGTATACGAGGTCCATCGGAAGCAGGTGGGCCAACGAGCCGATCAGAAGTGTTGTGCTCCAGGAGGCTAGAAAAAGTCCCGCCACACCGCCCAGAACCGCCAGAACCAGGCCTTCGGTAACCAGTTGCTGCACAATGCGCGGCCGCCCGCCGCCAATCGCGAGCCGGATCGCAATTTCTTTGCGCCGCGCTGCGCCCTTGGCCATCATCATGTTGGCCAGATTTAGAGAGGCAATCAGCAGCACGACCGCGGCCAGCGAGAGCAGCAGGGTAGCTGGTACGCGCAGTGCGCTGTCGTCCGTTGGACCTGTCGAGACACTCAGACGCGATAGTGGACGAACCGACAACATCTGGTCTTTGTTTTCCGCTGGAAATGCCTTCTCCATTTGTGAGGCGACGACAGCGAGCCTTGCATTGGCCGCCTGCTGCGTAACACCCGGCTTTAAACGGCCGACCACGATCAAAGCACCGTTATCGCGCGCGGCCAGCGGTTTTCCTGGGCCTGAACCGTCGTTCATCACAACGCTGTATGCTCCTAGTGGCACAAACATCTCCGGACTCGCGAGCGCCATTGTTCCGGTGAAGCCCTTGGGCGTGATGCCGACTACCGTGAAGAGGTGGTCGTTGATGCGCAGTTTTCTGCCGAGTATCTGAGGGTCCTGTCCAGTTCGCATCCAGAACGAGTACGTCACGATGGCTGTCAACTCTCTGCCCGGTTTCTCTTCGTCGATGCTGAACGCCCGGCCCTTGAGGAGTGAAACGCCCAGCGCCGAAAAATAATTCGAGGAAACGATGCCGGCAAAGGTTCGCCGCGTGCTGTCACCTTCTTTTACGCCGACTAAGGCGAGCTGGTGCGCCATCAAGCTGGAGAAAACGGGATTATCGTTGCGAATGTCGACATAGTTCGGGTAGGAGAACGCCCGATAGGTATCCGGATGCTTCGTGTCGCGGCTATAAAGGCCGGTCAACCGCTCGGGCTTACTAACGGCCAAGGGCTTTAGCAAAAAGGCGTTGATCAGGCTAAACACGGTGCTGTTCGCGCCAATGCCCAGCGCCAGGACCAAAACGGCTGCCGCGGTAAAGCCCGGCTTGTTCCAAAGAGCGCGAATAGCATAGCGGACATCCTGCCAGATTCGTTCCATCATCGCCCCAGCGTGTACATCCCTCACGGCGTCTTTTACAGAGTCGACACTGCCTAACTCAATCCTTGCGGCTCTTCGCGCTTCCGCTTCGCTCATACCCGCCGCGATTCCCTGCTGTGTCAGCGTTTCCAGATAGAAGCGTATCTCGTTATCCAGGTCTTGTTCCACGCGCTTTTTGCGGAACAGGTTACGGCACAAGCTCGTGATATTTGGCACGATCTACCGCTCGGAGGTGGCCTCAACAGCCCAGGTAATGGCAGCCGATACGCGTTCCCAATTCGCCATCTCAGTTTCAATCTGCTTCCGGCCGGCTCGAGTCAGCTTGTAATACTTTGCACGTCTCAGGTTTTCAGACTCGCCCCATTCGGAAGCCAGCCACCCTTTCTCTTCCAGCCGATGTAACGCCGGAAAGAGTGAGCCAGGTTTGACGTCGAACGTTGCCCTGGTAATCTGATGGATTCTCCGCGCTATACCTACCCCGTGATCCCGGTTCAACGTAAGAGCTCTCAGAATCAACAGATCGAGCGTTCCTCGCAAAAGTTCAGTTCGCGATTCGGACATTTTCCACCTATCGAAACTCTATAGGAAGCGTAGATCAAGACCTACAGAAAGTCAATAGGAAAGCGACATCCTGTCGTGACAGTAGCGCCGCCTTGTCAGCAAAGAGATCCTACTCACCAGACCGGCGGTTCCGATGCATCGAGGATGAAACAGTTCCAGCCTTTGCCGTGCTGCCAAAAGTGCGTCCCGGTGACTGGGCTTTCCTCGCCCGCAGCGGAGAATGTGGCGCACAGTTCATAGGTCGTGCTCGATCGAACGTCGTATCCGTACGGATTTCTCGTTTCGGGGTCAATTGTCCGGGACGAGTCCATCCCTTTGTCTACGAGCTCGGTTAATGCGGACGGAATCAGCACGGAAGACTGATTCAATTTCGCTTGCCGGTACCAGGCGTTGACAGCCGACGCGATCGCTCGAAGATCCTCTATTCGCTTGCGGTCGGCTTCCATGTGACGCTGCTCGGACGGGCTACCGGCGACCCCAAGTCCGATTGCGAAACTCACGGCCACTGCGGCGGCTGCGCCGATTCCGAATTTCAGACTGCGGCGCCGGGCCTGGGCGACATTGGTGTTGCGATCCCACCGCAACGAGCCGAGGTAGTAGACGAAAATACCACCGCAGATCAGCATCACGGTCAAAGCCTTCAGTACGAATCGCGACGTGAGCTCGCCGCTCAGGAAATAATTAAGAAACCAGATTAAATCGGTAATCATCGCTCCAGCCGTCACAAGCAGAGCGATATAAGTGAGCCATTTGCGCACCCCGGACTGCAGGCGTTCGGGACGGTCTTGCGCCTCTCGAAGAATGGTTCGCATTACGGCCAGGAAGATCGGGAAAGCGACGGCAATGCTCGCCATCTGCCAGGTGACGGCCTTTCGCTGATTGTAGGCGTAATCGCGGGAGATCGGGTCGGGAAACCATCGCTCAATAAAACGAAACAACATGGAACCGAACGCGCTCGACCGCGTAGCGAGCGTTGCAAAGGACAACAGGTAGAGGAATGCGTCGTGCGCGGATTCGCCGCCCGAGGTTCGCGCGGGAACCGCGACACCGGCCGCTCGCTCCCAGTAATCGCCGAGCGCGGCGTAGACATCGTCTTGGGGCAGCCCCGGCGCATCAAGAGAGCCGTCAGAAACTCGTCGGACGCGCCTTTTGATTTGCTGGCGTCTACAAATTCACGCAGCCTTTTTACGTCTTCGGGTTCCATCACGACGGCATCTCAGCCGCGATTGTACAGCCGTTGAGCTGATTCAATGGCGGAAATAAGCTCCTTTGCTTCGCCTGGGCTGCCAAAGCCTGTCTCGAACACTTCCGAATCGATCGAGAAGCAGACGGCCCCACGCCTGGACAAGAAGTAGCCGGCCAGCATGAGCATTCCGAAGATGGCAAACGGTGCCCCCGCCCCCGCGCCCTCTTTCGAATAGAAGGCGGCCAAACCGAGAATAAGTGACCCGGCGGCAATCACTAGCAGGATGGGATAGGAAACCGTGATTTGTTTGATTCGGGACACGCGGGCCAGAGAGAGAATCGTTTGCGAGTTGCCGCCGGTGCCCGTCAGTATGATGCAATGAGGCGTAACGGCTGCCAGGGCGTTGGAGTGCAACACCTGCTCGCCAGGCAATGCATCGAAGATGGTGGCTGACATGCCCAGAACTCGAGGCCGTAAACTTGTGGTTTGTCTTAATTATCTACACGAATTCTTCAGAAATGGAACAAGCGCGGTACCAGGACTGCCTAATGAGCTTATCGGGCGAAAGCCAGCATAGCGTTAAGACACCACGATCAACTTCAGCAGACGAGCAAAACGGTGCCTGGACAATAGAACGTTTAGGGTTCTGTTCTTGAAATTCGACTCGATTCGGATGTCCCTGAAGTGCGGGAAAAAATGCGAAGAAAGAGTGCGCTTAGCGCACCGTAGCCCGCGACGAACGCGAGAACTTCGGTAGGTTTGGTCAGGATGTCCACGCTTTCTCCCATCGCTCTCAGTAGAAGAAGCGCGACCAAACCGTTCGCCGCTCCCCCCGCAGCACAGAAAACCCAGGATGTCACGCCGAACCGACGGTAAGCCAGGACAAGAGGCACACTGAACAAGAGCCCCTCAATGTAAAGTGGTGCAGCAAACGATATGACAAAAACGAGAATCGAAATGATGGCCTGTTCGGGACCAGAAGGAATGCCATAGGGATGTGAAGCGATAAAAAGCCAGATGAGCGGACCGATGGGTGGCATGATGACAAGCAGCGCAAGGGCCCAACCGCCTTTGAGCCTTCTTAGCCTCTCATTGGGGCGCTGCGAAATGTCAGTAGAGGGGACGAGCGCGAGCCGGATCTGCTTGGACGTCCTGAAACCAAATAAGGTGGCTCGAACACAGGACCCGCCGACTAGGCCGTACAAGATGATGAAGAAACCAAAGCCGTTGAGCTGCGTTAAAGTCCCGTCGCGACTGCCTGCCAGAATCAGGCATGCCGCGGTGACAAGAGCGCAGAGCAATCCGCCACCCCAATAGGCGAACCACGAAATAACTCCAAAACGAAGATAGAGTAGCGCGAGCGGCACTCCGAAGAGCACAGCGCCGGCGTACGCTGGCCATGCGGAAATTGCCCATACAACTGCTGCGGCTTCCAGAAACGGCATGGAGCCTTTAGAGATCCCGAACCAATAAACTTGCAGCAGAGTAAAAATCAAGGCCCGACGGCTGGTGCCGCGAGGAATGCAACGATGAGCCTACTTCTTTTGACTTTTAAAAAGGTCACGACGCGGCCTAGCTTTTTGTCAAAGGAAGCCGAAAAGCATAGCGCGAAGTGCAAGACCACCCACGAGGCCCAATCCCACGATATAGTGCGCGATTCCTTTAATCGCCCACCACGGGACGGACCAGCCGCGCCTTTCCAGGAGAATCCCGATACAGGACGCGCAAAATACGCCTCCGCCTATGTATGCCCACCAGGAAGTGATTTCTCGCTTTCGAAAGAGATAAAGGAGAGGAACGCCGAACAAAACCACGCCAAGATAGCTGGGCAGGCCGTAAAGAATAAGCGTAGCAGTCAGGCCCTCGGCGATCTCAGCCGCGCTTTTCATAGACCGCAAGCCAAGGGGGTCGATGCAGAAAATCAGTGTAGGCCCGATCAGAGGCGCAACGAGGCAAGAGGCGCACCAACGACTTATCGGGATGCTTGCGTAACGTGATTGGAGGTACTGCATGTGATTGTTAATTGAAAGCAGTCAGTCTGGAGCCGCACACCCGTGGAAGTCATCGCGCCGATCAACTTCATTTTGAGTCAGTAGCGCCTACTCCGGTGGCGATGTTGGGCTGGCCGCGATTGACTATTCGTAGCACGGCAATCGCCGCGACACACAGAACGACAATTGAAACGAGAACAACAGGCCAGTGCGCTTTCAGGAACGGCACAGTATATCGGCCATAGCGCTGGCCCAGGTAGGCGAGGGTGAAATAGCGGATGACACGGGCGAGCGCAACCACCGCCAGAAAGGAACGTGTGCGCACTTCAAGCGCGCCGGCGCAGAAAACAGCAATCTTCATAGGCAGGGGCACAGGCGATAGTGCGGGCACAAAAACCGTGAGCAGTCCGTAGCGCTCGAACCAGTTCCGAAGCCTCAACCCGCTTCCGTGCGAGGTGTATTTCTCGAGCATCACGTGACCTCCTTTTTGCGCGATGGCAAACAGGAAATAGCTGCCAGCGAGCGAACCTGCGATCGCACAGGAGGCGGAAAGATACGCGTTTTTTGAGTCAACCGTGGCGAGGGCAATCAGCAACGCGTCCACGCCGCCAACAATGGGAATGCCGACCGAATCAAGAGCCGCGAGCAAAAGCAATCCCCACGGGCCCCAGGAGATCAGAATCTCAAAAAACGGTTTCAGCCACTACTCCGCTGCGCTCGACTTTTGCGCGCCCGTTTTCAGCATAGCCGAGAGGCTTGGTTCGTCGAGTATCTCGATCCCCAGTTCCTTTGCTTTGTCGAGTTTTGAGCCTGCTTCTTCACCCGCGACTACATAATTGGTTTTCTTACTGACGGAGCCGGTAACTTTTCCACCCGCCGCCTCGATCTGTTGCTTCGCCTCTTCGCGCGTGAGATGAGGAAGCGTGCCGGTAAGTACGAACGTGAGCCCTTTCAGAGTTCCCCCAGCCGCCTTAGCTTTCTTGGGGGCCGTGAACTGAAGACCGGCCTCGCGAAGGCGCTCGACGAGTTCCTGATTCCGCTCCTCGGCAAAAAACTGGCGGATGGAGTCGGCAACCTTCGGTCCTACTTCTTCCGCTTCCTGCAAAGTTTCAATATCGGCAGAGGCGATCGCATCGAGGCTTCCGAAATGCTCGGCAAGAATTTGAGCTGTGCGCTCACCCACGAAGGGAATACCCAGGCCGTTGAGCACGCGCCAGAGAGGCTGTTTGCGGGACCGGTCAATATTTTGCAGAACCTTGGTAGCCGATTTTTCACCCATGCGCTCGAGCTCGAGTAATTGATCGAGTGTGAGGCGGTACAGATCAGCGACGCTTTTCACCAGATTGCGCGCGAGCAGCTGATCGACCAAAGCATCCCCCATGCCATCAATGTTCATAACACCCCGGTGAGCAAAGTGAAGCAGAGACTCGCGGAGGCGCGCCGGGCAGTTGGTGTTCATACATCGGCTCGCGGCCTCACCGGGTTCACGCACCACGCGGCCGCCGCAAACCGGGCATTGCTTGGGCATCTGAAACTTACGGCGATGCTCGCCTTGCTCAACGACGCGAACGACCTTAGGAATGACATCGCCACTGCGCTCGACGAGAACGCGATCGCCGATTTCGACGCCCAGACGCTCAATCTCGTCTTCGTTATGAAGCGTGGCGCGCGAAACGGTCACTCCACTGAGGGCGATAGGCGACAAATGAGCGACCGGCGTAAGGGTTCCGGTGCGGCCTACTTGCACTTCAATGTTGTCGAGCGTGGTGACGGCCTGGCGGGCCGCGTACTTGAAAGCGATAGCCCAGCGCGGCGCCTTGGCGGTAAAGCCCAGCTCGCGCTGCTGGCGAACCGAGTCGATTTTCGCGACAACGCCGTCGATTTCGTAAGGCAGCGATTCGCGCTTCTCTTCCCACGCTTTAATGAAGGCGAGAAGATCATCGAAGCTCTCGCATTTCTTTTTTCGCGGATTAACCTTAAAGCCGAGAGCGTGAAGGGTTTCAAGCGATTCCCATTGGCTCGCGAGCGCCGGGGCTCCGTCAATCAACAGGAAATAGACGAAATAATCGAGCTGGCGCTGCGCCGTAACGCGTGGATCAAGCGCGCGGAGCGCCCCAGCGGCGGCGTTGCGCGGGTTGGCGAATTTCGTAAGCTGCGCGGCCTCTCGTTCCGCGTTCAAACGTTCGAAAGAACTTTGCGGCATGACCACTTCGCCGCGAACTTCGAAATTTTCCCAATCGCGTTCTAACTTCTTAACGCCCAGCGGCAGCGAGCGGATGGTGCGAGCGCTTTCGGTGACGTCCTCGCCGACGCGGCCATCCCCTCGCGTCAGAGCCTGGCGCAAGCGGCCCTCGCGGTAGTGCGCCGCCATCGACAGGCCATCGAGCTTTAGCTCGGCAACGTAGGAATATTTCTCGCCTCTCAACAAGGCAGCCACGCGGTTGTCGAACTCGCGCAGCTCGTCCTCATTGAGCGCATTATCGAGGCTTAGCATGGGAGCGCTGTGCTCAACACGCAGCAGGCCCTCGCGCGGTTTGCCGCCAACGCGCTGAGTAGGAGAATCGGGCGTCAGGTATTCGGGATGGGCCTGTTCCAGCTGCTGAAGGCGGCGCATGAGCGCGTCATAATCCGCGTCGCTAATGGCAGGCTGATCGAGGACGTAGTAGAGATATTCGTTCTGCTCGATTTCTTCGCGTAGCTTCCTGATCTGCTGCTCGACTGATTCCTGCATGGCCAAAACCTATAATGAGTGGTTTGGAAAAAGCTCTTTCGAAATACAGAGAAGCGGTCGTTATTTACAATCCCTACGCGGGCCGTATGGCCCGGAAGACTCACTTGCTACAACGTACCATCAAGGAGTTCGAAAAACAGGGAATCGTTGCGCGCCTCGCGCCCACAACCGGGCCTAATACGGCCGCTGGCGTCGCAAGCCGTGCGATCGATGAAGGCGTTGACCTGGTTATCGCTGCCGGCGGAGACGGCACTGTGAACGAAATCGCCAACGGAATGGTCGGGAGTGATGTCCCATTGGCGCTTCTCCCGGGTGGAACAGCGAACGTTTTAGCGCACGAGCTGAAGATGAAAGGCGGGATTGTAGGCGCGGCGAGCGCCTTACCGAACATGGTCCCGCGCAAGATATCGGTGGGCCTCTTACGGGGAGAGAACTATCGGCGCTACTTTCTCTTGATGGCAGGCGCAGGACTCGACGCGCGAATCGTCTACGACATGAACCTCGACCTCAAGGCGGCGATCGGGAGGCTGGCCTACTATATTTGCGGTTTTGGGCATGTGTTTAGAAAAGTTCCGCAGTTTGATGTCGAGTTCGATGGGAAACGGCATCGGTGCGGCTTCGCATTAGTTAGCCGGGTGCGGAATTACGGGGGAGATCTGGAAATAGCGAGGGGCGCGTCGCTGCTACGCACAGACTTCGAGGTCGTATTGTTCGAAGGGGAGAACTCGGTTGGCTATCTCCGGTACCTGGCGGCTGTCCTGCTTGGACACGCCGAAAAACTGAAAGGCATCACCGTTGCGCGGGCGACGAAGATTGCTTGCTACGCCCCTTCCGACAGCCGCATTCATACACAGATCGATGGGGAACTGGCCTGCCCGCTTCCCGTCGCAATGGAGATTGTGCCGGAAGCGATCACGCTACTGGCGCCAGGCGCATATTTCGAGCGGGAACAGGCGATGCATCGGGCAACGGTCTGCGCGTGAGCAGCCTTAGGAGCCTGTTGCAAAAGGTCGCAGGCGATGGACAACCTAACCCATAGCCTGACCGGTTTGGTTCTGGCGCGAGCGGGATTAAGAAAATATTCGCCGCACGGCACACTGCTGATGATCGTTGCGGCCAACTTGCCGGACATCGATATGGTGAACTGGCTCCGGGGCCCGCTGAAGAACTTCGAATTTCATCGGGGCTATACACACTCTCTCCTCTGCCTCCCGTTGGTCGCTCTAGGCGCGGTGATGGTGACGGCGTTGGTCCGCTGGAAGCGATTACCCTGGCTGGCTGCATGGGCGATTGCTTGCATCGGCGTTGCAAGCCACCTTCTGCTCGATTGGAGCATGAGCTACGGCGTTCGCCTGTTGCTACCTTTTTCAAGCAGGTGGCTTTACCTAGACTTGTTCAGCCTGGTGGATTGGGTGGTGCTGGGCGTATTGGTGGTTGCCTGGTTGGGCCCAACGCTGGGCCAGCTGGTCAGCGAGGAAATTGGAGAGAAGCGCAAAGCCGGACGGGGTCTGGCGATTTTCGCCCTGGCTTTCTTCGTCCTTTACGGCGGCTTCCGCGCTCTCATGCACGAGCGCGTAATGTCGCAACTCGAGTCGCGAATTTACCGCGAAGCGCTCGGAGGACCCGCCATCCGCATGGCGGCGATCCCGGACTCGGTGAACCCGCTGGCATGGAACGCCGTGGTTGAGGGCGAGCACTCATACCGTATTTATCGTTTATCCGCCTACACGAACTTCGACCCATCGGAAGGCATCCTGCTATACAAACCCGCCTGGAACCGGGCATTCGAACAGGCGAGCAGAACAGAAGCCTTCCGCTACAGCCTGTACTTCGCCCGATTTCCCTACTGGGAAGAGGCGCCTGGGCCGAGGTCCGATTGGCGCGTGGTAAGCCTGACGGATTTGCGGTTCGGCGCGCCCGGCGAGAGCTTCTTCACCGTTCACGCCCTCCTCGATCCGGCAGGGCGGGTCGAGCAAGTGGGTTTTGGCGGATTCAAAACCTCTCCTTGACAGCGGCAGCGCTTGATGCTAGTTTTCTAGCAGGATGCTAGTTCCACAGCATCGACTCAGCCGCCGCGAGCGCCAGATTATGGACATCCTCTATCGTCGGGGCCGAGCCACCGCGGCGGAAATCCATGAGAGTCTTCCCGATCCCCCGAGTTATTCCGCCGTACGCGCTATCCTGCGCGTGCTCGAAGAGAAGAAGCACGTAAAGCACGAAGAGAAAGATCTCCGATATGTCTTTATTCCTACCGTTCCTCGTGAGAAGGCGCGAAGATCGGCCATCGCGCACGTCGTTGACACATTCTTCGACGGCTCGGCGGAACTGGCGGTTGCGACGCTGCTCGATCTCTCGGCCCGCAAGCTTTCGAGCGAGGATTTCGACCGGCTCTCGGCTCTCATCGAAAAGGTCCGCAAGGAAGGCCGTTGATGACGTGGTATTTGCTAGTTGTCCTGCTCGTTCGATCGAGCCTGTTGCTCGCTGCCGCCGAGGTCCTTCGAGCGTTCTGTGGGCAATGCGCTCCGAAGGTCCGGTTCCGCATTCGAATCTGTTCCGTTGCTTTGCTTGCGGCCATACCGCTCTTTTCGGCATTTCTCCCTGAGCTCCACATTCCGCTCTGGCATGCGGCTGGCAGCCGAGGAGTGGTTACCGTCAGTCAAACTCTGTTTGTTATCGGACACCGAGGAAAATCGTTTTCCGTCAATTGGGCGCTGGTCGTATGGGTTGCAGGCGTTCTCGTTGGGCTCGCACCAGCATGCTTCGGCGCATTCTCTGTATGGCGTATCCGGCGGCAGGCCTTGGTGCTTCATAGCCACGCGTGGACTGACTTGCTGGATGAATTGTGCGAAAAAGTGGGGCTCGAAACCAAGACCGAAGTACTGAAGGCGAACGGCGTGATGGCGCCGGTAACCTGTGGGCTCGCGCGGACCCGAATTCTGTTGCCGGCCGATTGCGAAGGTTGGCCCGACTCGCGGCGCCGCGCCGTTCTGCTGCACGAACTGGCGCATATCCGAAGGCGCGATCTTCCTATTCAACTATTTGTTCACGTCATTGCGGCGTTGTGGTGGTTCCAGCCGCTCGCATGGGTGGTGCGCCGAGGTCTGCGGCACGAAAGCGAGCTCGCCTGCGATGCGGAAGCTATCGCGCTAGGCATGCGTCCGTCGCAGTACGCAAACGAGCTGCTCGAAATCGCGAGAAGCTTTGGCGCGGATAGGAGTTGGGCCAGCGCAGCGCTTTCGATGACGCCTGCACTCGGCTTGGAGCGCCGTATCGCCGTCATTCTGAATTCGCAGCCCGTATCACGATCGAGCGGCCGCGCTGCAGTATCGATCATTGGGCTTGCTCTGGTAGCTCTCATGGCATCGGCTGTGACGCTTGGCGCGAATCAACGATTTTCCGAAAGTAGAGGTTTAACCATGAAACGAACGCTCATTCCGGGCCTGCTGACCTCGATCGGCCTTTCCGCCGCCACCGTCAGCGGCTCGCTCACCGATATCACAGGCAGTGCAATACCGGATGCGAAGATTTCGCTTTACAATCCCGACACTGGCGCAAAGCAGGAGGCCGTTTCGGGCGCGGACGGAAAGTTCACCGTCGAAAATGCGCCTGCGGGAGACGCCATTCTGCGCGTCGAGAAGCCCGGGTTCAGCTCACTATTTCGCGAATTCGACTTAAAGACGGATTCAAATGTTGATCGAGCGCTTACCATGCAAGTGGGTCCGATTCAGCAGCAGGTGACCGTAGCGGGCCAAGGCTCCGCGAAACCGCAGGTCACGCGGCTTGGGCCTGACCGCTTCCGGATCGGAGGAGCGGTCGAGGAATCGCACTTGACTCAAAAGAAAACGCCAGTGTACCCGGCTTCAGCCAAGGCCGCGGGCATTCAAGGAGCCGTGTTGCTCGAAGCAGTCATCTCGAAAGATGGCGTGCCACAGGAGATCAGAGTTCTTTCCTCTCCGAGCGACGATCTCTCCGAGTCCGCGCTCGAAGCCGTGCGCGAATGGCGCTACACTCCCACGCTGTTAAACGGGGAACCAATTGAGGTTCTTACGGACATCACAGTAAATTACACCTTGGCGCCGTAGGCCGCCGACTGGGTTTCTGCCATCACTACCGTGCGCGCGTCCCTGCTTGCATTGCTACTTCTACTGTCGGCTTCGTGCATCACCCGCCGTCCATTGGGCTCATTCCGCGTCTTGCCCGATCGTCCGGACTATCTACTCCAATCACCCGACTCCATCGACACTCCCTTTGCTGAAGTGCTTCGTCGATATAACGGTTTTGAACCGGCGCGGAGCTGGATGGATCTGCATCCATGGATGGAGCTGCGGATCGAAAACGCATACTATAAAGCAGGCGCACCCAAGCGAGGACTTGACGGTTTCCTGGGCACCGAGATCGCGCACTATCAAGTGCGGCCTCAAGGAGGGTTGCGGCAACTTTCCGTTCAATCCATGAAACTGCGGCCAGTCGACCAGCCGCCGGTTCAGCAACTGATCGGCGGCCCGCAGAGGCATTACCATTACTATCGGTTCTATTCCGCAATCGTCTTCAAACGAAACGGGAGAACCAGCGGTTCTGTTTTGCTGGGCGCCAACTCAACGGCAGGACTAGAGCGCCTTGCCGCCCAGTTACTCGCCGAGCCGGCCTCGGTTTGCGGCGATAAATCCGCACACTGCACGGCATTTCCCGAATCCTGTTCCGTGTCAGTCGAAATGGAGATTGTGGTCAACGGCGCTCCCCGCACCGTGATGTGGGGTAGTCGCGTTGGGAGCATTGCTATCCACCCCAGGCGCGTCGAGCTGCTTCGCCTTTACGCCGGACGGCCGACCCCCGTGGAAATGGATCCTAGCGATCCCAACGCATTTCGCTTGCCCCTATTGCCGGGAGACAGGATCACTTGGGAATAATTTCGGCGAATCGACTCGAGGAGAGCAGCAAGAAACTTCTTCTTTAATTGCAGACGCGCCTTACAGCTCTATGGCCGAAAATTTCAAACGATGCAGGGCCTTTGGAGGTTCGGGAGGCTTTGGCACAACCGGAGGCTTTGGCGCGAGCGTAGATGTCGATTCTTGAGCTTCAGAATCGTTGCCTTTACGAACCGTGATGGTACCCCGGTCGGTATTCAGATTCAGAGCCGGACCCATGCCCACGGCCCCTATAAGTCGCGCGCCACGGCCGGTCTGTTCCAGCTTCAAGGGAGC
Organism: Bryobacteraceae bacterium; assembly: GCA_049585195.1. Taxonomy (GTDB): domain Bacteria; phylum Acidobacteriota; class Terriglobia; order Bryobacterales; family Bryobacteraceae; genus KBS-96. Next base: position 36,404 of record JBAUZG010000043.1, read on the forward strand.
GCCAAAATCGTTCTCAATTTCTCCCCGGTCCGTGCTCGCAGTCAGCTCGAATTTCGCTGTCTCGGGTAAAGCCAGCTCTATATTCCCCGACCCAGTCCGCACATTCATTCGTGAAAGCGCGCTCCTAGCCGGCCTCAAGGTGATGTCCCCTTTATCGACAGTAACCTGAAGAGCATCGGTGAAGTCTGCGATTTCAACATCGGTCGCATGGGTGCTCAACTGGGCGGGACCGACAATCTGCTGCGCCAAGAAACTGCCCCGGTCCATCGTGATCTGTCCATTCACCTTCTGTACCTCGACAGTGGTGTTGAAATTATCGACGTGCAAAGGGCGCGCAAGATCGCGCAGCGTAATGGTTCCCGAGTATGCCCCGTTAATAGTAACTTGGCCCGCGATTTTTTCGAGTTCGATATCGGAGCTGTGCCCTTTCAGATCGACAGTACCCTTCACATTGGCGCACCGGACAACGTCTCCATGGCGTGTGTCGACTAGAACGTTGCCGCCAATATCCTGGAGCCGGACTCCGGCATTGTCGCTCGATATCTTCACGTCGCCCTCGAGCCCGCCAACATCAAAATCGCCCGACTCGCCGGAAGCTTCGAGCGAGGCGCCGCGAGGAATGCTGAGGTCGAGGTCGGTAGTCACGCGGACTTTGTTCGACGCTCGTTGCTGGTTCAGCCGGATGACGATTGCGTTTCCTTGATTGACAATTTCGACGGGAGTTTCGGCATCGGATTTGCGCGCTTCTATATCCGTCATCGCCCGGATGGTCTTGTGACCGCTCACCGTGATGGTATTGGTGTCGGCTCCGGATATTTTGACGCTTCCGCGGAACTCCTCAATCACGATGCGCGGATTCTTAGCCGTTGGCCGCGACTGCTGCGCCACGGTGAAGTCGTGGGCCTCGCCGAACCAATCCATCCCCTGATCGAAACTGGCGCGCCGCCACCAGCTCTCGGGACCGTGTATTTCAAAAGCGGCAAATCCGAAGATGGAAATGAGCAGCACCAGGAACCAGCCGCCGGCCGAAATCCCATTGCCTGGAAGCGGAGCGCCGCGCGCGGCGCGAACCGAAATCTCGATGATCTGCAGACCGCCCCAGATGATTAACAGATACGGCCAATATACGGAGACGAAGTCGAGCACTGAAAACGCAGGCCACGCTGTTCTCGCCAGGAACAACACGCCGATGGTAATCAGGATCAGCGGCCCGACAATCGACCCGCGTGGTCTCATGCGTTGCGCCCTCCCGAACTTTGCGGCGGCCCGCTTGATCCCGCGTAGGGCTGCGCTGCGCCGGCCTGCGGATTGGGCCAGGCGTGGGCCGGGGCTCCAGCTCGTTCAAGCAGCTTCATAATGCCGAAGATGATGATCAGCAGCGGCCAAGTGCGGCCGAAGCTTAGAATGCCTGCCTGATGGATGGCGAACAGAACCCCGATCGTAACCAGCAGCACAGGTCCACGGATGGCCTGCATGTAAGCACTGGTTCTAATGTTCATTTGGCACCCCCATCGCAGGAGCAGACGGAGGCGGCGACGCGCCGGGCGGAGGAGGCGGAGGCGGTGCGACAGGCAAAGGCCCCGAAAGCCTCGAATACAACAAGTAGACACCGATTCCGATCAGGATCAATGGCCAGTAGCGGAGAACCTCGCCAAGAGGAAGCAGTCCGAGATTATCGAGTAGAAACAGCACGCCGATCGCAATCAGAATTACTGGCCCGAGCGGAAGCCGGCCGCCTCCGCCCATCGTGCCGCGGGGCAGCAGACTCGACCACTCATCGACGCCAATGCCGAGTTGGCGCTTTCGCGCCGTGTGATACGCCTCAAACGGCATGTAAAAATACCAAACCCCGATGAGCATCGCGAAAAACGGTTCGATGGCCTCGTTGCCCCCCGCATGGCCGCTGCTGACAATGCTGATCAGCACTCCCAGAATGGCGACATGGACAAATCCCTTGAGATATTGACCGTTATAAATCGCCCCCACCCCCGGAATGAGCCCCAGCAGGAACGCCAGCCCCGGCGACGTTTCGACCGGCTTCGCAGGCTGCGCGTAAGGATTGGGACCCAGGTCGGGTCGCGAGTGCGGAGGCGAATAGGCTGTCATGGGAGGAGCATGCTCCTGGCAAAATACCGTGCCTTCTGAAGGCCGTTCGCAGACCGCGCAGAGCGGCCGTCCGCACGACCGGCAAAAAGCAACGGCAGGCGTGTCCGGGTGTAGGTAACAATTCATTTCCTGTTTCCCCTGTTATCTTGCTTGCGGCCAGCAGGCGAAGCTTCGTTCTGCGATGGAGTCTTCGTGGCCTGCGCCGTATCCTGTTGGTCTCGCATTTCCTTCAGGCGCGTCTCCATTTCATAGACGAGCCGCAGATTATCGTAATACTTCACCGTCCGATCCCACGTTCGAAAAGTCTTGTCTTCGAGGTTGTTCCAGATGATGGCCGGATTCAGATCCGCCGCCTTGATTTCCTGTAGCCGCATGCCTGTGCATTTACCGAGCATGGCAAACGAGAGGATTGTCATGGCCATGCTCATCACCATGCGAGGCTGCAATACAGGCTGCAGCCACCGCACCAACAGCCGCGAGAACCCGCCGCGCGATTCATTGCGCATCCGGCCCTTCGGCGCGTGGTAAACCAAGTGCGTGATCAGTTCGGCGGGCGGCGTAACTTCTTCCGCGCGTTCGAGGAATGTCACGGCATGAAACACGTCGCGCAGCAACTCGCGGCAGGCTGCGCAATGGTCCGCATGCGCTTCAATGGCGCGGCGCTGGTCGACCGTAACACTACCGTCGACGTAATCGCTGAGAACGATTTCGAATTCCGCGCACGTCATACTCTCACCTTGTACCGCTTCAGAACGCGCGCCAGTTCGGCCCGGCCGCGGTTAAGCCTCGATTTCACGGTGCCTTCAGGAACATTCAAGACATTAGCAATTTCCCGGTACTCGAGCTCCTCTAAATCCCGCAGAATTACCGCCTCGCGCAGTTCCGGCGAAAGCTTCTGCAAAGCCACGCTCAGAAACTCGCTCGCTTCACGCCCCGCCAGCAATCCGTCGGCCCGGCTTTCGAGTCCCGTCCGCTCTTCAAGCACCCCAAGCTGGTCTTCAATGGAATCGGTGGCGCGCTCAAGCTTCGTGCGCCGGTAGTGATCTATGAGCAGGTTCCGGGTGAGCCTGGTCAACCATACTGAAAAAGACCCTTCGCCCGCGCGGAAACTGCTCAGAGTTCGAAACACACGCAGAAAAACGTCCTGCGTCAAATCCTGCGCTTCGTTTTCGCGCCCCAGAAACCGCAGGCAAATCGAATACACTTTCCGCGTGTGTGTTTTTACAAGATCTTCCCAGGCGCCTTCATCCCCGGATAGGCATCGCTCTACCAGCTGTGAGTCTGCGTCCAAGATTCTCGCCGCCCCTGCGGTTCTCACACCAAGTCCAAAGACCCTCCCTGATGTGTCTCCCTTCAGCGAAATGTGCGCGATTGCGGCGGCTGACATCCGTATGGCTCCAAGCCGCTGCGCCCGTCCTACCCTAACCCGGCACTGCCGTCTGTTGCAGGCTAGATCCGCATCGGCTTACACCCTATACAACGACGCGCCCCGCCGATAAGTTCAGGCAAAACAAGCTTTGCCGCCACGGCGTGAGATACATTCTAGAATATGCGGCACGATGCGGGAAACCATCCGATTGACCAACCGGCCGCGGGACCAGTTTGATTACAGAGACTTCTGAATTACCGGTCCGCGGCAAAACACGCCATTACGCTGCGATTGCCGTCTTCGTCTTTCTTTCGATTGTACTCCTGGTGGCATGGCGTCGCTACTCGTCCTTCCGCTGGGACTTGTTCACAGAGGCACTGCGCAACCTCGACTGGCGTTGGCTGACCGCCGGGGCCGCTTTGGCCCTTCTCTCTTATTTCGGCCGGGCGGCCCGCTGGAAAGTGATGATGCTGCCAACGCGATCGCGTCTCGGCTCCATTTTCGCGGCGACGTTAATCGGGTTTTCGGCGGTCGTAGTGTTTGGGCGAGCGGGCGAGGTGGTCCGGCCGATCCTGATCTCCCGAGAGGATCGTTCGACGCTCGCCGGGCAGGCTGCTGTGTGGGTTCTCGAACGGTTGTTCGATTTGTTGTTGATCCTGCTGCTGTTCGGCGTCGGTTTGGCCGAATCGGAATCGTTTCGGGTACCCAGCGGCTCAATTCTGCTTCCGGTGCTACGAATCGGTGGCGGCGTAGTGATCGTGGCCGCAGGGGCGGCGTGCGCCATTCTCTATCTGCTTGCGCGCCATCCAGCAACATGCGGCGACCAGCTTTTGAAGGCGCTATCCTTCTTGCCTTCGGCCATTTTCAAGCGAGTTGAGCGCACATTAGGTTCCTTTTTGCGTGGAGCTGAATGCATTTCGCGGCCCGGCATTATGCTTTCCTCGCTTTTGCTCACCGCTGTGGAATGGGCGATTGTGTTGGCCGCTGTCTGGTGTTATTTCCAGGCGCACCCGGCGCTCCGGGGTCTTGGACTGCTCGATGTGGCTATGTATGTGGGCTTCGTCTCCATCGGTAGCATTGTGCAGTTGCCGGGCATTGGCGGCGGCGTACAGATCGTCTCCGTGGTGGTGCTGACGGAGTTGTTTCATACGCCGGTTGAGGTGGCAACGGGGCTTTCGCTTCTGATTTGGGCAGGGCTGGCTCTGATTGTCCTTCCGTTAGGCATTCCGTTGGCCCTGATACGCCATCTCAAAGTGTCCGAGTTTCGTCAGGAATTAAGCATTGACGCCGAGACACGGCCATGACATGCCCGTTTTGCGGCCACAAGGAAGACAAAGTAATCGATTCGCGCGAGAGCAAGGAAGGCGACTCCATTCGCCGGCGCCGCCAATGCCTGGGGTGTGAGCGCCGTTTCACTACGTACGAACGTTGCGACGAAGTGCCCTACATGGTCATCAAAAAAGACGGGCGCCGGGAGAAGTTCGATCGGCAGAAAGTGCTGAATGGCCTCTTGCGAGCAGCCGAAAAGCGGCCAATCAGCATGGGGTGGCTGGCCGAACTGGTTAATGAGATAGAGTCGATGCTTCTCGAGAGCGCCGATCGCGAGATTTCTACTACCGTGATCGGCGAAAGGCTCATGGAACGCCTGCGCGCGCTCGATAAGATAGCATACGTTCGTTTTGCCTCCGTATACCGCGACTTTCAGGATGTGGAGGAGTTTCTAAATGAGATCAAGACTGTGGTGCGCAGCCGGAAATCGTGAAGATGAAAAGCGGGTCCTAAGATCGGGCCTTAAAGGGTAACAAGCGGCCGCGTAGGGCCGTCTTTATTATCAGGGGATGATAGGAGAACGAATATTTTCGTAACGGGCCGGGTTGGGTGACATCTGTAAAGATAGAGCTACACTTTCGGGCGAAATGAAGGTATAATCGGGGCGCACTGCGACACACAGTAGCCCGGGACAATTGTATTTTATCGCGGTTTGGGCCGCGGCACAGCGTCAGATTAAATCCCCTGCAGCAGGTGAGAATGGGCACGCCACCGCATTGAAAATAGGTGGGTTGGCGTGTTGCGCCGTGCAGGTCAAGGTGATGAGGTAAGGTGGATCAGTTCGAGGATCAATTTTTAGGCGAGGGCCACGAGCCGCTGGGCATTCCTTTTGACGAGGAGGCCAATTTCATCCATCCGGAAGAGGTACAGGTTGGAGAAGAGTTTCCCGGCGCGCAAGCGGTCGAGGAGTCGATCTACACAGACGACCCAGTACGGGTATATCTGCGCGAAATGGGCTCTGTTCCCTTGCTGACCCGTGAAGGCGAAGTGAGCTTGGCGCGCAAGATGGAGCGCGGCAAGCTGCGCATGCAGAAGGCCGTTAGCCGGTCTTCCATCGTTCAAAGCCAAGTCCTTGGCTTTTCCGAGCAGATTCGTAAGGGGCTCGAGGACATCGATGCGTTCGTCGATTTAGGCCAGGCCGACCCCGAGGAAACCACCGCGGCCGAGCAGAAACGAAGAGACGATGTTAAAGAG
>JBAUZG010000044.1:0-8420 GCA_049585195.1 Bryobacteraceae bacterium
GCTGCCGAGGACGCGGTTCGGATGTGAGCCTTGACTCGAGTTGTAGAACTGTTACAACGGGCTGTGGCTATAACCAAAACGCATAGGCGCATTGTATCAGATTTATAGATTCAATCGGAGTCCTGCGGGGGCAAGCCTATCGGAAAATTCCGAGTCGCCGCAGGCCAGGTGGGGCAGACGATCGGTTTGTGTCGTCTGCCGGTTTATCTACTCATAGCGGAGCGTGATCGCCGGATCCACCCGAACGGCCCTCAGGACTGGAGAAAGAGCTGCAATCGCGCCGGCGAAAAGTAGACACCCAACCGGCAATATCAGGCTCAACGGCCCTGACGGTTTCACTTCATAGAGTAAGGACGCGACAAGCCGTGAGAGCCCCCATCCTGCGGCGACGCCCATAAGCAACCCGGCGCAGGTCACGAGCACAAAATCGCCGACGATCAAGCGGGCCACCGCGAGCCGGCGCGCTCCAAGGGTTATGCGGATTCCGATTTCTTTCGTTCTCCGCGCGCTCGAATAACTCATCACGCCGTACACTCCAACCACCGCAAGTATCAGCGCGGTACTCGCGAAAAATGCGGAGATCAGAGCCAGCAATCTTTCACTGACAAGCGTGTTATCTATGCGCGTGGACTGCAGTGTAACGCTGCTGACGCGGATTCGCGGGTCCAGTCGTTCGATTCCTCTTCGCAGCTCAGCGATGGCGGAGGCGGCATTCCCGGCGGCGCGCACGTCTAGTGTGCCGCCATTGAGCGTCCGCAGCGGCGCGTAGACTGTGGGCTTCACTTCCTCACGAACATTGTTGTATTTCGCGTTGGCAACCACGCCAACGATCTCTTGACTGATCGGCTTCGAATCATCGTCGCCTTGGAGCTCAAAGCGTTTGCCCAGAGGATTCTCTCCTGGGAAATAGCGGTCTGCCAACTTCTGGTTGACAACGACGGAAGGCGATGCTGGCTCAGTATCGCGCGGCGAAAGATCGCGGCCTGCGAGCAAGCGAATTCGCATGGTGTCAAAAAATCCCGGCGAAACCTCCAAATATCTGGGCCCATTCCGGTCCAACTCGTGTCCCGGAAGCCGGATCGCCGGTGTCTCAATCCACTGATACGGGCCGCCAATCAGACCTGTTCCGGAAAAACTGCCGGCTTCCACGCCCGGAACCCGTCGGACCTGATCGAGCAATTGGAGTTGCGCGATTCGCGCCCGCTCGCCTTCCAGGCCTTTCGCTTCTAGCGTGAAGAGAATCACTCCATCTTTTGCAAAGCCGAGATTGACAGCCGTCAGCTTCCGAAAAGAAAGCAAGAGTAAATTGGCGACAAAGAGCACTGCCACGCTAAACAGAATTTGCAGGGCGAGGAGCGGACGAAGCGCGCCAATTCTGCTTGATCCTCCAAAGCCTCCGGATTTCAGCACAGCGTCGGGTCGGGCGGCGGAGGCACGCAACGCCGGCGCCGAGCCGAACAGCAGAGTAGTCAGTAATCCGGCCGCTGCGCTGAACGTGAGCACGCGCCAATCAAGTTGAAGATTGAGATAGATGGGGAAATCGGTGGGCGCCAACACTCCCACTATGGCCCGCTCCACCAAGGACGCAAATGCCAACGCCAGACCACAGGCCGCGCCCGCGATGAGCGCGCTTTCAATAAGCATTTGCTGCATCAACCGCCTGCGCCCTGCGCCAACCGAAATGCGCATGGCCATCTCGCGCTCGCGTGCAGCCGCCTGCGCAATAAATAAATTGGCTACGTTCGAGCACGCGATAAGCAGCAGCAGACCGGCGAACGCGCTCAATATCCACAATGGCCGCTCGAACTCCCACCGAAACAGAGAATCATGCCCTCGCGCGCCTGGTCTCAGAGTTAAGGGCGCATTCAGGAAAGCTGCGATTGCAACGGGCGGCGCGCCGCGCTGGAACTGCGACCGAACCAGTTGACGGCGAAAATTCGTGAACGTTGCCTGTAGCGCTTGTTGTGTTTGCTCTCGACTTGCGCCTTTGCGCAAACGTCCCCATACCGTAACCCAGCCGGAATCAGGATCTTGCAACGCTCGTTCGGGAACGAGGCTCACAGCCGAAATCCAGACATCGTTCAGATAGCCAGGTTCGACGCCGCTAAAACCTTTCTGCGCGATACCTGCGACGTGGAATCGCTTACCATTCAGGACCAGCGATTGCCCGAGAACAGCCGGGTTCCCGCCGAAGCGCCGCATCCAGTAGCCATAGCTGAGCACGGCCCCATCGCGATTCGTTGGCGCATCGTCTTCGGGAGTCAACAACCGTCCAAGCGCCGGCTTTACGCCAAGAACGGAGAAGGCATTCCCGGTGATGGATTGTAGACGAACTCGTTCTATCTCTCCATGAGCGCCGCCAAATACCACCGGCACGAGGCCGCCGCCGAACATCATGCCAAAGAGGTCTACATCTCCTTTCGAGACGTCGCGAAGTTTAGTAAAGAGTGAATAGCTGAAATAGGAGTCGGTATTGCGTCCTGGGTACGACAAATAGACCAATTGTTCGGGATGAGGCAGTGGCAGCGGACGCAGAACCAATGCGTCGAGCAATGAAAACGCAGCCGTACAGGCGCCTATCGCAATCGAGAGCGAGAGCACCGCCGCCGTCGTCGCCGTGCGGCGCTTCCAAAGTATCCTCAGCCCGAAGCGTGTGTCCTGGAGTATTGACTCGAGCCACGGAATCAGCTTGATATCGCGGCTCGATTCGCGAAGCAAGAGAGGATTGCCAACGATTTTTCGCGCTTCCCGCCGCGCGTCGTCCTGAGACCATCCTCGCCGGATGAGGTCCTCGACGCGCTCCTCCACATGAAAGAGCAATTCGTCATCCAGCTCTTTATCCAGCCGCTGACCGCGAAAGACGTTCACGAAACGCGACAGCAAGGACATAGCTAACTCCTGAGCGTGCTGCGAAATCTGTGATACATAGATAGCTTACTTAGTAGTCTAAGTATGCTCCGCCGCCTCAAATTCGTCAAGGGGATCATGCAGGTTTCTCGAAAAACCCCCTTGGCAAATACATACGACTATAGTAGGATTGCAGACAGCACTAGTAGAACCGATATGGCCTTGCCCAAATTAACCAAGCTGGAACTCCAGATCATGGAAGCGCTCTGGGACCGGGGCGCGTCCTCCATCCGCGAGATTCAGGAAGCGTTTCCCGAGCTCGACCGGCCGGCCTACACAACCATTCAGACCACCGTCTACCGTCTGGAAGGAAAAACGGCCGTCCGGCGCGTCAAAAAAATCAGTAACGCCCACATTTTCGAAGCCGCGATTTCGCGCAACGCGGCGCAGCGTCGCCTGATCGACGACTTGCTGGGATTGTTCGGCGGCCGTACGCAGCCCGTGATGGCGCACTTGATCGAATCGGGCAAGCTTACTTTGGATGACGTGAAGGAAGCGGAAAAAGCCCTTCGAAAACTCGAGAAAAAGGACGAGCCGCGATGATCCCTTCGTTATTCAATCATTTGTGGCAATCGACGGTGGCTGCTGCCGTAGCGGGGCTGCTGGCGCTTGCGTTGAGACGGAACCACGCGCGGGTGCGCTACTCGATCTGGTTCATCGCCTCGGTGAAGTTTCTGATTCCGTTTTCGCTGCTTGTCGCACTGGGCAGTCGCTTTGGGTGGTCGCACGCTTCCGGCACTGCAAAACAGCAGTTCTTTTTCGTTATGGAACAGATCAATCAGCCCTTTGTGCCGGGGCAGCTGCTTCCACCTCCCGTTCACATTATTCGCCCAGCCGAAAACTTCATGCCGGCGATTCTCTGCGCGCTATGGCTCCTCGGTTGCGCCGTGGTTCTGTTGCGCTGGTACATGAGTTGGCGGCGCATCCATGCGGCAGTGCGCGCCGGTTCGCGATTGAACATCGACGCGCCAGTCAGAGTGCTATCCAGCCCTGCCACGATCGAGCCGGGCATTTTCGGCATCTTCCGCCCGGTCTTGTTACTGCCCGAAGGCATCACGGAACATCTTGCTCGCGCGCAGTTCGAGGCCATCCTCGCCCATGAATTGTGCCACGTTCGCCGCCGCGACAACTTAGCTGCTGCGATTCACATGCTCGTCCAAGCCACCTTCTGGTTCCATCCGCTGGTCTGGTGGATTGGCGCGCGCCTGGTCGAAGAGCGCGAGCGCGCCTGCGACGAAGAAGTGCTGCGGATGGGCAGCGAGCCGCAAATTTACGCCGAAAGCATCTTGAAAACCTGCGAATTCTATCTGGAATCGCCCCTCGCGTGTATGTCGGGCGTGACGGGTGCGGATCTCAAGCAGCGAATTGTCCGCATCATGACGCATCGCACCGAACACAATCTGAGTTTCGCCAGGAAATTGCTGCTCGCCTTCACCGGAGTCGCAGCAATCGCCGGGCCTATCGCATATGGCCTCGCGAAGGCGCCGCAAAGCCAAACCCCACCGCCGGCACCGGGCGCTTTGCCGTCGTTCGAGGTTGCCTCGATAAAACCGAATAAATCCGGGAGCTTTCATTCGCATTTAAGCGACACCGACGGAAGGCTTACCGCAAATAACGTCAGCCTGAGAGATTACATTGAGCGCGCTTTTGCAGTCAGGGCCTACCAGATTTCGGGGCCGGAGTGGCTGAAGTCCGCGCGATACGACATTGCCGCTAAGCCGGAGAGTCGGGTGAACGACGAACAGTTCCGGGAGATGATGCAGGCGCTATTAGCAGACCGTTTTAAGCTCGTCGTTCACCGCGAGCAAAAAATTTTTCCCGTGTACGCTCTGGTCGTTGCAAAAAACGGGCCGCAACTCGAATCGGTGCAGAGCAGCGGGCATAGCTCAGCCAACACAAACCGGGGGCATCTGACTGTGCAGGGCATGTCGATGGCGCAATTCGCCGAAGTCCTGTCCCGTCAGACGGACCGACCCGTCGTGGACGCGACAGGGCTCAAAGGAGCTTACAATTTCAAGCTCGAATGGACACCGGACGACAAACAATCGAACCGGCCGGAACAAGCAGACGAGGCCGTGACGAAAGCCAGTGACGCCCCGTCTATCTTCACGGCTGTCGAAGAGCAGCTTGGGTTGAAACTCGAACCGAGAAAAGCCCCAGCCGAGATCCTCGTTATCGACCATGTAGAGAAAGTGCCCACCGAGAACTAGCAATGATCCCCTCATACATATCGCCGCTGTTTAACCATCTGTGGCAATCTACGCTGGTTGCGATTGCGGCGGCGATGCTCGCGTTTACTTTGAGAAAAAATCACGCGCGGACGCGCTACTGGCTGTGGCTCGTTGCGTCGGTGAAATTTCTCGTCCCATTCTCATTGTTGGTGGCTACCGGTAGCCGCCTTGGATGGCCTAGCAATCCTGCAATCGCTCGGCCTCAGTTTTCCTCCGTCATGGAGCAGATCAGCCAGCCGTTTGCGTTACCGGCTGCTGTGCCAATCCGGCCGGCAGGCGACCAGACGTCCGCAATTCCGGCCATTCTGTTTGCGGTATGGGCATGCGGTTTCATCGGCGTCGTATTCATTTGGTGGATTCGTTGGCAGCGCATCCGCGCGGCAGTGAGGTCAGCGTCGGTCCTGGCGCTTGATGCGGAGGTGCCCGTGCTGTCTTCGCCAGCCACTCTCGAACCCGGCGTCTTCGGCGTCATTCGCCCAGTCTTGTTATTACCCGAAGGCATCACCCAGCATCTCGCGCCCGCGCAATTGAAAGCCATTCTGGCTCACGAATTGTGCCACGTCCGCCGCCGAGATAATTTGGCCGCCGCAATTCACATGCTGGTCGAAGCGATGTTCTGGTTTCATCCGCTGGTCTGGTGGATTGGAGCGCGCCTGGTCGAAGAACGCGAGCGCGCCTGCGACGAAGAAGTGCTGCAAATGGGCAGCGAGCCGCAGGTTTACGCCGAGAGCATCCTAAAAACCTGCCAGTTCTATCTCGAGTCGCCCTTAGCGTGCATGTCCGGGGTCACCGGATCCGATCTCAAGCAGCGCATCGTGCGCATAATGACCCATCGAGTCGCGTACAAGCTGAATTTTGGAAGAAAGCTGCTGCTCGCCGCTGCTGGCGTAGCGGCGATAGCCGGCCCCATCGCATACGGCCTTGCAAACGCGCCGCAAAGTCAATCTCAGCCGCAGACCTCCGAAGCAAACCGCCCAACTTTCGACGTGGCCTCGATCAAACCGAGCGACTCTTCGAACCCTTTTATGTCCATACGGGACACGCCAGGTGGCAGGTATACGGCGAACGGCATTAGCGTAAAGCTTCTCATTCAAAACGCCTATAACGTTCATGATTTTCAAATCTCCGGAGGGCCTAATTGGATCAACTCCGCAAAATACGACATAGTCGCGAAGGCAGACGAAACTTCGGACGAGAACGCGGCGAAGCTTACCGAGGATCAACGCGACGCGTTCAGAGAAAGACAGCGGCTGAGGCTGCAGTCGCTGTTAGAAGAGCGATTTCAGCTCAAATTTCACAGCAGCACGAAGGAACTGCCAATCTACGCCTTAGTGGTCGCGAAGGACGGCCCAAAAATCCAGGAAGCAAAAGACGGACCGGACAAAAATAAGGGTTCAATGATGATGCGCCCAGGTCAGCTAACAGCCCGCGGCCTGTCGATGTTTTATCTTGCCGCGAATCTGTCCAATCAAGTGGGCCGTGTCGTTCTCGATAAGACCGGGCTTTCAGGGCTCTACGACTTCACGCTTCAATGGACCCCCGACCGAAGCCAAATGGGTTCATTTGGCGGCGGCCCTGGGCCTGGCCAGGAGGGTAGCCGCATGCCGCCCCCGCCCGACCCTGATGGACCTTCTATCTTCACCGCTCTGCAGGAACAACTCGGACTCAAACTCGAGCCGCAAGAAGGACCGGTAGAAATTTTCGTCATCGACCACGTAGAGAAACCTTCCGAGAATTAGGTAATGCAATGGTTCTGTTCAATCGCGTCTTTCAATCGATACTTGGGGCCGCGGTCACCGGATGCATCGCATTCGGCCTCGCGCAGGCGCCGCAAAGCCAGGAGCACCCCGCCTTCGAGGTGGCATCCATCAAACCGGCCAAGTCGGGCACTCCCTTTGTTGGCATACGCAGCGTACCTGGCAGCGGGAGGTTCACCGCTTCGAACGTATCCATAAGGATGCTCATCACCATGGCCTATAAACTTCAGCCCTTTCAGCTCGAGGGCGGCCCGGCCTGGCTCGCGTCCGACCGCTACGATATCGAGGCAACGCCGGAGCGCACAGGTAACGACGACTCAGCAAAGCAGCAACACGTCGATTTCGAACAGCAGTTTGAACAGCAGCGTTTAAGGATACAAGCCCTGTTAGAGGACCGCTGTAAGCTGAAATTCCACCGCGAAACAAGAGAACTTCCCATATACGCGCTCGTCGTAGCGAAGAACGGGCCCAAACTCAAACCGTCCGAGCAGAAAAAGCACGCGCCGATGATGGGAATCGGTAGAGGGCGCCTAGAAGGCCAGGGAGTCAAGCTATCGTTCTTAGCCGACGCGCTGTCGCACCAACTGGACCGCACAGTTTTGGATAAAACCGGGCTGACAGGAAATTACGATATCAAGCTCGAATACACCCCCGATCAGAGCCAAGGCGGCCCCGGCTTTGGCGGTCCTCCCGGTGAAGGGCCGGGACCTGGCGCCGGACCTGGACCTGGGCCAATGGGGAAAGATACGCCCGCTCCGCCCGACTCGAACGGCCCCTCTATCTTCACAGCCTTACAGGAACAGCTCGGGCTGAAACTCGAATCGCAAAAAGGACCGGTAGAGATTCTGGTCATCGACCACGTAGAGAAACCCTCAGAAAATTAGGGAATGCAATGATTTTGTTCAATCGCGTCTTTCAATCGATACTTGGGGCCGCCGTCACCGGATGCCTCGCGTACGGCCTCGCACAAGCCCCGCAAAGCCAGGAGCGCCCCACCTTCGAAGTCGCCTCGATCAAACCGGCCAAGTCAGGCTTTCCCGGCATGGGATTTCGCAACGCACCCGGCGGGAGATTTATGGCAATGAACGTGACGGCAAGAGCGCTGATCACCATGGCCTATAAGCTTCAGCCCTTTCAGCTCTCGGGCGGCCCGAGTTGGCTCTCGACGGACCATTACGACATTGAGGCCACGCCCGAGCGCACAGGTAACGACGATCCAGCAAAGCAGCAACACGTCGATTTCGAACAGCAATTTGAACAGCAGCGTTTGCGGCTACAGTCGCTGTTAGAAGACCGCTTCCAGTTAAAATTTCACCGCGAAACAAAAGAGCTTCCTGTTTACGCGCTGGTTGTCGCGAAGGGCGGGCCAAAATTACAGCCGTCGGAGCAAAAAGGCGGCCAGCGACGCCCGATGATGCGGATGGGACGAGGGCGTTTCGAATCGCAGGGCGTTACGACGGCGCAACTCGCCGATATGCTTTCGATGCAAACAGGCCGTAAAGTGATCGACCGGACGGGACTGAAC
>JBAUZG010000045.1:0-1697 GCA_049585195.1 Bryobacteraceae bacterium
CGAAGAGACGATGTTAAAGAGACTTTCAACGTCTATTTGGCGGCCGATAAAAGGCTTCATCAGACCATCGACAAATTCAACGCTGTACCGGCCAGCAACAAGAAGCTGCGCAAAAAGTGGGCCGGTAAGGTAGCGCGCGCCAGAGTCGAGCTGTCTTTGGCGCTCCGCGGCATTCCGTGGCTTCTGGTGCGGTGGAAAGAGTTTGTGCGGGAAATCGAGCGCACGGCGGAGGAAATGTCGGCTCTCGAGATGGAAATCAGGAAGCTCGAGACCCGCAACTCCCAGGCCGCTCAAGCCAAGGTAAAGGACTTCAAAAAGGAACTCAAAAAGAAAGAGCAGGAAGCGGGAGCCGCCCTTCCTGAGCTACGCCACAGCTTGTCGGTAATCCGCCAAGGTGAAGTAGAAGCCGAGCGCGCCAAGAAAGACCTGGTTGAGGCCAACCTGCGCCTGGTAGTTTCAGTGGCTAAAAAGTACGTCAATCGCGGCTTGCATTTGCTCGACCTGATCCAGGAAGGCAACATCGGGCTCATGCGCGCCGCCGACAAATTCGAATACCGGCGCGGCTACAAATTTTCGACTTATGCCACGTGGTGGATTCGCCAGGCGATTACGCGGGCCATCGCCGACCAGTCGCGCACCATCCGCATCCCCGTTCACATGAACGAGAGTATGAACAAGTTCCTGCGCGCCAATCGCGAGCTCGAAAAGGAACTGGGACGGGTGCCGACCAACGACGAAATCTCGAAGCGAATGGACATTCCCGTCGAGAAGGTTCAGAAGCTGAAGACCATCTCGCGCGACCCAGTCTCGCTTGAAACCCCCGTGGGACGCGACGGCGAATCCGCGCTGGGCGATCTCATCGAGGATCGGTGGGTGGGCTCGCCTGTCGACGCTGTCATCGACTCGAACGTGCGAGACGAGACCGCGAATATTCTAAAGACCCTTTCGCCTAAAGAAGAAAAAGTGATCCGTCTGCGGTTCGGCATCGGCTGCGAGCGCGAACACACCCTCGAAGAAATCGGCCAGGAATTCGACGTCACGCGCGAGCGCATCCGCCAAATCGAAGCCAAAGCCCTCCGCCAGCTCCGCTCGCCCGAGCGCGCGCGCCATCTCCGGGCGCTGCTCGCGGCGCGGTAAACGAAGAGAAGCAGCAGACGCTGGCCACAACGTGCTCGAGCCTGGCGCCTTTCGTTCTGAGCCGCTTCACAAGCCGTGGAACTTCCCAGTCAAAAACTGCGTATCTTCTTTTCGCAGTCGAACCCACAATGGCAAGTGCGGAAAGGAAGTGGAAGCGTGCGACTCCCGCTCTCGATTCTGCACATCTTCGGTGGCACGATTGGCCTGCTCTCCGGCAGCATCGCTATCGCCGTGCACAAAGGCAACCGTCTGCATCGCGCCTCTGGAAATGTCTTCACCGTCGCGATGCTGACCTTGGCCTCCAGCGGCCTTTACCTCGCGATCCTGAAATCCCAGCGCGGCAACATCATCGGCAGCATCGTCACGTTCTACCTGATCACCACCGCCTGGCTCGCCGGCCGCCGCCGCGGGGCACCGGTCCGCTCGACTGGGCGGCGCTTCTCGTCGGTATCGGCGGAGCAACTGCCGTCCTCGCGCTCGGCGTCCAGACTCTCCATAACCCTGCCGCCGACAAAAGCGCTCCCGCCGGCATGAGCTTCTTTTTCAGCTTCGTCCTCCTG
>JBAUZG010000046.1:0-23428 GCA_049585195.1 Bryobacteraceae bacterium
CTCGTGTTTCCCGGTGTTTGCGCTGTGGGAGGCGCTTTGCTGCTGACACACATGCATGCTGTGACCAACCAGCAAGAAGAATTGCTAGCAGAGCTGAGTCATACGCCGATTGCTCTTCTTGCAGTTACCGCAGGATGGGCGCGATGGCTGGAGCTACGACTATCCGGGCCGGCGAGCCTCAAGGCGGCTCGTATCTGGCCTGTTTGCTTCGCTCTGATTGGGGTTGTGCTCCTCCTATATCGGGAAGCCTGAGCATCGGCTCATCTCCGCCGGCTCTTGAAAAAAACATTTCCTTCAAACCGACAAATGCATCGGCCTTAACAGATTAGGGGACC
The DNA here is from genome assembly GCA_049585195.1 of Bryobacteraceae bacterium. Lineage (GTDB taxonomy): Bacteria > Acidobacteriota > Terriglobia > Bryobacterales > Bryobacteraceae > KBS-96. The sequence goes on from JBAUZG010000046.1 coordinate 336, forward strand.
GAGTTGAACGATCGCCACGCCTTCATTTTGAGGTTCATTCCTTTATTTCTCGTCACGCTTATCCCGGCTTTCAGGCTGCCTGCAGCCGATGTGCGTGAAACACAGCAGGCCGTCTACTATTGGAAGTCAATTCCTGTTGGCGATACCGCTCAATTACTCACGCTATTCTGCCGCGACTGCCGCTCTTCCGACTCTGAATCCCATGATCTTCCGCTCGTCTCTGTCCTGCGCGACACCCTCGGTGACACCGATCCTCGGAATGACCGCGTCATGTACGTTTGGCTACTCAGCTATCAGCGGCCCACCATCGGACAAAGAATTTTATCTGCTGTCCCGTTCTTTTACTGGCGTGTAGGAGAACGCTCCGGCAAGATGAACCTGCGTGATACTGCGCCGCTGATCGACCTGCAGCAACCCGAGCACCCCATGTTCAACGAATTCCGCCGTGACCTCCTGCAATGGACCGCGCTCGACCCTAGGACGACCCCGATACGCGCCACTTCTCGCGCCTATCGTTCGAACGAAGTCGATCAAGAGCGCCTCCATCTCGAAGAGGCTGTCACTTATTTGCGCCAAGCCCCGGTTGCAGATGATGGCTCTGCACTGACGCGTGCGCAGCTGAGCACCGTGATTGCCCGACTCGAGCTTCGCAAACGGCTGCTCGGCGGCTTCGTGAGTGAATTGCAAGCCAAACGCTTCGGTGAGGAGTGGTCCTTTGAACAGGAACGTGTGCGCGCGCGCAACTGGGAGCTGCTGCGTGAATCGGCCGAGCGCACCGGTCTCTACTTCGAATCGCTCGACGTAGTGGGAGCGCAGAGACAATACGCGATTCTTTGGTTCCCGTACACAGAGTCGAGCGAGCCTGCCGGGACTTCGCTCAGCTCGGTGTGGAAGCTGCTGAATATCAAAGATCCCTGGCACGATGAGCGCGTGAAAAACTGGGACGGTCCGGTTTATGAACGTGCGCTCGATGAGAACGGCTCGATCCTTCCCTTCGGAGCAATCGGCGCCCAGCGAGCGAAACTGATTCCACTTGGCGTATACAGCCTCGACTATCCCAAAGTCCCTCTTCTGCTCGTCGATTTTCGAGACAAGTTGCACGCGCGTTGGCATGAGATGGCCCAACGATGTATCAACGAAATTACCGCTGGCGTGATCGGAATCTCTCATTTCACGAGCTGGTATTACTATGTCGGAGCGGAGATCTATAACTTCGTCGTGGCGCGTCACGGAGGTGCGGTCAATCAAGCCTCGCGCCTCGATTGCTATTCCCAATTCCGCGTCGCTCTCGCCCTCGATCGGACGCTCAATCCGGTACTTCGCCGGCAAATCCAGCGCGGCGTGGATTCCCTTTCCGTCAATCCGCTCGAAGTCGCGCCCGATCACGAGCTCGCCGTCGCTTCCGCGCGCTACATCGAGCTTGCGAAGCAAGCTGGTGTCGATGGTGCGCTCGTCGCAAGGCTAAATAAAGATCGTCGTGAGGAACTCGAGCTTGCGGGCGAAAGCAGCCAACAGATCCTACGCGACACGGCATTTCATGAGCTCAGCTTCGGCGCTTACACTCATCGCGTGAAAGGGCAGGACGACGTTCTTGCTCAACTCGCCTTGTATCGCCGTGCAGAGTACGAGCTGACTTTCCTGGACTCGGTCGTCAAAGCTGGTACGGACCCTGAAGTCAGTTACAGCCCGGCGCTCGTTCAAAATTCAGTCGCGGAAGTGGGCGCTGTCATGCCAAAAATCGAATCGCAGCGGCTCCGCGCCCAAGCTGGCACTACTCTGGAGCGCGTGAAGGAACTCTCTCGAGATGAGGCCTTGCGTGCTGACTGCGCGATGGCAGTTGCTTCCATCCGAAATAACGGGAGCCCGGTCAAATCCGGCTCGGCCCCCGGTGTAGTCGCCGCCCCGGGCATCGTCACAGGGCGCATAGGCAGTCTGATCGCTCCTGGGGACACTCTTCAGTAGACTCTCAGTCTTCCTTCTGCGGGTTCTTGCGCTCGGTGCAGTAGGGTTCGCTCAGGTCCTTCGAGCGAACGTTCCACTGCGTTGCATTTGATTCTGAAAATCGACTGCTTTGATGTGAAGCACAATGCGGCAAACGCCTAGCGCCGCATCTCGCGTGCTCGCCTCAGCCAGCGGCCTGCGCCGTCGTTGAGCGGCTGCGCAAGGTATTGGAATCAGGGGTGTTCAAATACGTGATCTGCGATGGCAACGCTAGTCTTCCGCCACCTGCTTGCACGAGATCCATTAGCTGAAGGAGCAGCTCTTCCTGGATCCTGAGAAAGTCGGGCCAATCGAGAGCATTGACATAGGCAAAGATCTCCACATCGAGCCACGATTCACCAAAGCCGAGAAAGCGCACCCGGACAGAGGTTTTGTCAATGCTGGGGTTCTCGAGTAAGAGGTTCGTGAGTCCTGCGAGGATCGAGCGCAGGAGTGCTGCCGTCGTCTCATACGTGAGACGCAATCTGTGATGAAACCAGAACTGATCGCGCAACGACAGGTTCTCCAGCGTTGCGTTCGCGATCTGCCCGTTTGGCACGTTGACTAGGGCTCGATCCAGTGTGCGGATACGGGTAGAACGCAGACCGATCTCAGTCACGGTCCCTGACGTATCGCCTACCTTCAGAAAGTCGCCGACGCGTATAGCGTTATCCGAGATGAGTGAAATACCGGCGATCAGGTTTTCCAACGTCTTCTGCGCAGCCAGGGCGATGGCGATGCCGCCGATTCCTAGCCCTGCTATCACCGTCACAGGATTGATACCGAAGTAATACAGAACGACAAGGAGACCTACGACAATGACCAGCGCGTCGGCCGCCGAGCGCGCGAAATGCAAAATGGATAAGGCGCTTGTCAGGTTACGAAGCCGGCAACGAAGGCGAATATTGTCTTCAAACCAGTTGTTCAACCGGATCACAAGCCAGACCATACCCGCAATCGCGGCCAGCGTGGCTATGCCAGACCAGAACTGGCGAGCCATAAGCGGAAATGCGACCTTAGAGAGGCCCCAGCGGATCAACAACGCGAGCAGCAACAGGCGAACCGGCATCGGCAAGATCTCAACATTCCGCGTGCCCGCATTTTTACGCAAGTTAAGCAAGCGGAGCGACACGGCGCTGAGGGAACGATTGAGGCCCACACCGAGAAGATGGAATAGAGGCAGGCCGACGAAAACGGCAAGCCACTGGACCAGAGGGATGCGCGCGATCTTGGTCTCGAGCAGGAACCTCAGAAGGCCCGTTTCGGGGGGCTCGCTCTCTACCTCGGCGTAAAGCTCAGGAATCGCAGCGAGAGTTTCCCGGGAGAACAGCCAGATGGAGCCGTCATTTTTGCGGTCGATACGCTCAACCACAATGTCCACATCGCCGCTGTCGCTCCTGACAGTTCCGACGAGGTCCTTGTTCGGCTCACTTGGATATATCAAGGAGCCTTCCGGCTTATCGCTGATCGCATAGAGCCGGGCAGGAAGCCGGCTGTTCAAGACTACGAAGAGCTGACGAGCAAGAGTAACAGCGTCTTTACCGCGCACGCGGGTATTCAAATAGCCTGTGGCTGTTTCGTCATCCCCAGTGGCCACGGCAGTCAAGAAACCGCTGACTGTGCCGCGTGGCGTGTTTCGGCCAAGAGGGTCACGTGGAGTTTCAGCTTGGGCTGAAAGAGTAGCCGAACCGGGAAGACGCGCTTGCGCCCACGCACTCTCTGCAGCGAGCAAACTGACAAGGAGCGCGCAGACGCGAAAGCCTACGGCCATCAATCTTCACCTCGGCTTTCATTCCGAATGCCCTGGCTAACGCAACATTTTCCAGAGCATCCGGAGTTAGGAAACGGTCTTTACTGCGGCCCGCCGAAGGTGAACTCAATTCCGGCGGCATATCGCAAGTTGTTCTGGTTCCGGGCTGAAGGGTTCGACGCACCTGGCGGCAGCGTAACATTAGGAGCCTCGACTCTGGTGAGATAATAATCGAGCTGAATCGGCCGGAACGTAATCGTATGGCTCAACTTAATATCCAGCCCGCCTCCTACCGCCATTGCAAAATTGTTCGTCGCCGTGCTGCAGCGACTGCCGGAACAGACACTCGCTAGCGTGGGGTTTTCAATTATGGCCGAGCCCTTGGAGATACTGGTGCTGGCGTTTTGCCCGCCAAACAGCACGTGCATGTACGGATCGATTCTCTTCGATCTCCCGTAGGAAATCCGCGGCCCGAAAAGGTAGCTGTACGCAGTGCTATCCAATTGAACGTTATGGATGTTGCCGTTATGGTAGCCGCCCATTTCGGCCTCGATGGCGAGGTGATTGGTGAAATTCCACGCAAACGTTCCCATGCCTCCATTGGCTGTGAACGCTGGAATGGTCTGCGCCGAGTTATATCGCACGAACGAGTAGCCGAGGAACAAGTCAGCCTTCGGCGCATCCTGGGCGTACGCGCTCAGACCGAATAAGGTGCCTACCGCCGCTAGACATAAACTCTTCGTGATTGAACTTATCTTTATCTTTGATCGCAACATTGTGCTGAAATACACTCCCACTCTTTTCATAAACGAGTACTCCTGGTTTAGAAAGTCAGGGCGCAGCAGTATTAGAAATCGTGATCGCGCCCGACCCTTAGCTCTGCTTTTGCGAGCTTTCGACCCGCTTGATCAGTTTTAACGGAAGCCGCTCTAATTTTTTTCAAAAATCAGCGGGCGGCTACCAGATTTTCTCGGTGACCAGGACGCTCGACTGGGGTGGTCCATCATTAAAGAATGTGCCGGTATCCCGTCCGGCCCAGGATCTGGCTGCTACTGCCGGTTCCGGGGCGACTTCTTATCTGGCTGTGTGTCATAGCTTACGTGTCGACGGTAGGAACGGCAAGTGCTCAGGAGTCCATCGCTGTCCCACGAACAGTGAAACAGCGCTATGACCCAAGCAGAGGAAGGCTGCGAACCGATGTCAACGAGGTGCTTATTGCAGTTAGCGTCACGGATCCGTTTCAACGCCCTATTCTTGACTTGAGCAAGCAGAACTTCCGTGTTTTCGATGGCGCGGTGGAGCAGAAAATCTCTCACCTGTTCATGGAGGACGCGCCGGTTTCGGTGGGAATCGTCTTCGACGCCAGCAATAGCATGCGCAAGAAACTGGATAACTCCCGCGAGGCGATGATCCACTTTCTCCGTCTCAGCACTCCTGGGGACGAGTTCTCACTTTGGGAATTTAGCGATCGGCCTCAGCCGGTCTGCCTTTTTACCACGAACGCAGCCGAAATTGAAGACGGTCTGTTGCAAATCCAGTCTGGCGGGTGGACATCGCTCTTCGATGCGATGTATCTCGGGCTCCACCAGATGAAGCATGCAGCGCTCGGCACCAAGGTGCTGCTTGTTCTCTCCGATGGAGGCGATAACAACAGCCGCTACACGGCGCGCGAACTCATAGATTCCGTACGCGAGGCCGACATCCGCGTGTTTAGCATTTCGATTTTCGATCGGTCACCGATCCTCGAGCGAATTTCGGACGAGAGTGGCGGACGGGCATACCACGTTCGCAAGCTGGCGGAGCTGCCCGATACGGCGGCAAGATTGAGCGCCGAAATCCATAGCCGTTACGTCTTGGGCTTTCGCCCCGGAGCGGCGGGAAATGACGGAAAATACCACAAAGTGGTCGTTAAACTCGCTCCGCCTGCCGGCAGCCCGCCCCTGCATGTTGCCTGGCGGCATGGATACTACGCCCATTCGCGTTAGCCAGACTCCGCACTTCTGATCCTCCCACTGCGTTTACGCCCTCCGCGGATCGTTTCCTTGAGCCTTGCAAAAAATAACGCATCGTCACACTCACAAATGCATCGGGCTTAACAAATCACCTCTAGTCGGAGCGGACAAGATCGCAGACCGGTTGGAATGGGAAGGGCCAAGAGTAGTCGTGTGAGGAGTGTTCATAGATTGACGGGGCGCGCCAGAGTCCTTTCCATTCTTGAGCGTGTATTGGCGGCGGGGGGAGTCATCCTCTTAGCCCTGTTTGTGATCGCGATGGTGCATCGCGAGGTCTTTTCCCGGCTCGCGCTTCGCGACTTCGACAAGAATCAAGCCTCTGTTATGCACCCAGAATTACAGATCTTCGTCGAGCCCGCCAAAAGTCGCCAGATCGACTTCAGCCTTCGGTCGTACAAACGTCTTCAGGCGTACCGCAAGTACGTATTGGGTGCAACCGGTTCGCCTCTCGCGGTACTCCGTCTCGACCGATTGGACATGCGGGTGCCTGTCTTTGAAGGGACGGACAATTTAACCCTCAATCGAGGCGCGGGATGGATCGTTGGAACTACGAGACCGGGCGAAATGGGTAACACCGGCATCGCAGGCCATCGAGACGGCTTCTTTCGTCCGCTAAAGAATATTGCGGACGGCGACGCGATCGAACTTTCTACGGCTACAGTTCGCGCCCTCTACACGGTAGACCTGATTGAACTGGTCGAGCCTGACAACGTTGACGTATTGAAGCCCCGAGGCGGGCCGTCAATTACGCTCGTAACCTGTTACCCGTTCTATTTCATCGGTGGTGCGCCGAAACGCTTCATCGTACACGCAGCCCTCAAACAGCAAGTTGCTACCGGGCAGTTTCATCACGGTTCCGCATTCGCGCGAGCCAATCAATTTGAGAACAAGGAGAAAGAGAAGTGACAAATACGATTCGCAGAATTCTGACGGAACTGTGTATGGCCGTTGTGCCTTGCACGATTTTGTCAGCTATAGCTATCGCACAACAGATGCCGAAACAGACAAAGGAGGAGATTAAAGGTGCCTCCACGGTTACGACTCAAGAAGCGAGCGGGACCGTGGTCGCGGTCGAAGGCAACCAGCTCGTGGTTCGCATGTCCACGGGCGGCCTCCGAACTTTCAATGTTCCGGAATCGAGGAAGTTTATCGTAGACGGCAAAGAGTTGACTGTTCACGACCTGCAGCCAGGCACCCAGCTAACAGCAACCGTGACCACTACGAAAACGCCAGTAACTGACAGGATTACCACCATCGGCTCGGGAAAGGTCTGGTTCGTGTCGGGCAATACCGTCATCGTTACTTTACCGAACGGTGAGAACAAAATGTACCATGTCAAGGATTCGTACCGGTTCGACGTCAATGGTCAAAAGGCCTCTGTACACGACCTGAGAAAGGGGATGACCGTCTCGGCAGAGAAGATCGTAGAAGAGCCTAGGACTGAGATCGCATCGAATACGGAGGTCACCGGACATGCGCCACCGCCCCCTGCACCCAAGCCGGTAGTTGCGCAAGCGCCGGCCCCAGCCCCGGCCAAGGAAGAGGCTGCTCCAGCACCGGCCCCAGCACCGGCCGAGGTCGCGGAAGCAAAACAGCCAGCCGAACTCCCGAAGACCGGGAGCGAACTTCCCCTGGCCGGCGTGTTGGGCTTGTTGCTCACCGGCTCTGCGTTCTATATCCGAAAGCTTCGCCGGAGCTAGATTCTGTCCCGCGCACGCGGAAGCCGACCGTGTGATCGTTCCGTTTCAAGTCCTCGCAGCGATCGGTTCGAATTCGATCGGTCGCCGCGAGGAGTATTTTCTGTCGGCCGAAACGGTCACGCTGGGTGGGCCCCTATGTTTCTTCCCGGCTGTTGCGCTAGGCTCGATCGTAGAGTTCTTGCGGCAATAGTCGTGCGACATGCCCTCATCGTGTCTTTGGTTGTTGTGATCGGATCGAGGCTGGACCGGCAACGGACGAAACAGTGGGATGCCTTTGTAGAATACGTGGGCGACTTTCCAGAGGAGGGAGGGCCCAGACATCTTTTGCATATCGGCACGGCATACAAAACGGGGCCATACCAGCAACTCGATTTTCATGTCGGCGTGGGCCTGTCCGCGGATGCGGCGGATCATTTCGTCGGGGTGGGCTACTCTTTTCGCTTGCAAGCATTGCGGCATTAACCGTTGGCGTTTTCATGCAAGACTTCTGCTTTCAATCATTGCTGATCACGCTATTGAAGAAAGTAAATCGACTTGCTCATGGCCACATCGAGGGATTTCGAGCGAGGACAACTCCGATGAGCAAACGTTCGTACCTACTTGCAGCGGCGCTTACACTGCTTTACTTAAGCGTCGCCGGCGCTCAACAGTATCCAATTATGGAGAAGGTCGCAGACAAGATCATTCAGAAGTACCAAAGCTCTACCTGCGAGCAACTGTATCAGCAGAAAGCCCAGAAAGCGCAACAGCAACCCTCGGCTGCGGAGCAGAAAGTGGTGCAGTTGCTGCACCAAGATCCACAGATGCGCACCGCGTTCATTAACAAAGTAGCCGCCCCTATCGCTAACAAAATGTTCGAGTGCGGCATGATCCCATGAGCGGCGCTTGAATAGGCAGAAGTATTGGATCGCGAGAAGATAATGACCAGCAACTTCACGAAACAGCTCTTATCAATACCCTTATCTTGCTTGCTAATCGTCACCGCTACGCCGTTTGATGCCAGCGGTCAGCAACCGGCGCCAACGGGATATTCGGGACAAGGTGCGCCTCTGTCTGCAGATGCGTTACAACAACTGGTGGCGCCGATCGCCCTATATCCTGATGCCCTGGTTGCGCAGATCCTTGGAGCCGCGACCTTTCCGGACCAGGTTGCGTATGCCAGCAATTGGCTCCATCAGAATAACCGTCTCACCGGCGCGGCTCTCATGCAGGCCGTTGATGCCCAGCAATGGGAGCCCAGCATCAAGGCGCTAACACAGTTCCCCTCCGTCTTAGACAACTTGGCGAAAAACTTGAGTTGGACCTCGGCATTGGGAGAGGCCTATAACACGCAACCAGCCGATGTGATGTCGGCTGTTCAGGTGCTGCGTGTCAAAGCGCAGGCCGCCGGCAATCTAAAATCAGGCTCACAGATCACGGTCGTGCAGCAATCGCCGCAAGTGATCGTCATTCAACCTACCAATCCACAAGTGGTGTATGTCCCCCAGTACAATCCCACGGTTGTCTATGGCACTACGTATGTGACCCCAGGGTACAGCTCTGCAGACATGATGGCGACGGGCCTGCTTGCATTCGGGGTTGGCATCGCAGTCGGCGCCGCAATAAATAATAGTTGTTGCGGATGGGGTTACAGCTACTGGAACTGCAACTGGCATGGCGGCGCGGTGGTTTACAGAAGCAATGTTTACTACGGAAACAACGCATGGCGCGGCGGCTACTATGGTTCCAGTGCGACCGCCTACGGCCCGTATGGGGCCGCGCGGGCTGGGACTGCATATAATCCAACCACGGGGACGTATGCGCGTGGTGCCGCTACCGCGACGCCTTACGGCACCGCAAGAGCTGGTCAAGCGTATAACCCGAATACGGGGACGTATGCGCGTGGCGCAACTACCACGACACCTTACGGCGCTCAAGGGGCTGCTCAAGCGTATAACCCAAAGACTGGAGCCTACGGCGCGACGCATCAAGCGTCGAACGCGTATGGGAACTACGGAAGCTCGGTTGTCTCAAAGAACGGCCAGACCGCATACACTCAGCATCAAACTACCGCGCAAGGATCTGTAGGATCAGTGCAAACGTCGTCAGGTGGCAGAGGCGTTGCCGCGAGCGGCGCGAACGGTAATGCGGCCGTGGGGCAAGCGGCAAACGGCAACAAGTATGCGGGGGCAAACGGCAATGTCTACCAGAACACCGGCAGCGGTTGGAAGCAAACCCAGGGAACCAGCCCTGCTGCTTCCCGCGGCTACGGAGGGCAGCAAAGTACCAGCGGGTCATCGGCGTTTAGTGGAGGCGGTTGGCAATCGCGCGAGGCGAGTGCGCGTGGTGCGTCAAGCCTCGGTAGTAGCGGCGGCGGTTGGCGTCGCAGGTAAGGCAACGGTGCTGCCGTAATGTAGTAGATTCTTGGAGGATTTGATGTCGCTCAAACCGCGGGGAACTGTGTTTGCAACCGCGTTCCTGCTTTTACCATTCATCGTTTCTCTTGCCGGTTGTGGAAAATTCCAGAAGCCCTCAGCAAAGGTGTTTGCTTCACCCGAAGAGGCGGGCAATGCGCTGCAGGCAGCGGCCAAGGCAGGCGATCAAAACACCCTAATCGCGATTTTCGGTCCCGATTCAAAAGAGATTATCTTCTCCGGCGATCCCGTGCAGGACAAGAAAGTTATGGAAGCATTCGCGGCGGGGTATGGCATGATGCACCGCTGGCGCAAGATGGCGGATGGCGCCCAAATCCTGATCGTCGGAGCTGACAACTTCCCCTTCCCGATCCCACTGAAGAAAAATAGTGGCGGGCAATGGTTCTTCGATACCGTTGCGGGAAAGGACGAGATTCTGGCGCGCCGTGTTGGCCGCAACGAACTGGACATCATTGATGTTTGTCGAGCGGTCGCCGACGCCCAGGCCGAATACTTCTCTCAGCCGCATGACGGCCAAAGTACAAAACAGTACGCCATGAAATTCATCAGTGATCCTGGCAGGCAGAACGGATTGTACTGGAACTCGCCGGATGGCCAGCCCGCGAGCCCGCTCGGGCCGCTGGCGGCGTTCGCAACCTCCGAGGGCTACACTGTAAAGCCCGCTGCCCACACGCCGTTCCACGGCTACTACTTCCGCATGCTGAAAGGGCAAAGCAAGAACGCGCCGGGCGGTGCGCGGGACTACATTGTCGATGGAAAAATGACCGGCGGCTTCGCCCTCGTCGCCTACCCGGCAGAATACGGCAACTCGGGTGTGATGACTTTTGTCATCAACCAGGATGGAGTACTCTTCCAAAAGGATCTGGGGAAGACTACGACGCAAACCGCAACTGCGATTAGCGAATTCGATCCCGACGGCAGTTGGAGCCGCGTGGAGCAGTGACCCCGATGCGTCCGATTTTGCTGCCGACGGCACAATCGATGCCGCAAAGAGCACAGACGCTGTGATCTCGTTCGAACAACCAAATTTGCGTCCCTCAAACGTTCATTCAAAAGTCGATGGTCAATCGCTTGCGTAGACCGATTCACATGGGGCGCTTGGTTCCATAGGGCCGGGTCGTAACAGAGAACTTTGCCGGAACCAGTGAGGCTGGAGAACACGCCCCATAACCCTTGCACGGTTCAAAGTGCGGTATTCATAATCGCCTCCGCGAACGTGGATAGAGCATTGTTTTGCGATCCACCTCGATTCACGCCTCTTGAGCCGCCTTCGGCGGCCAGTTGGGCGTCTCAAACCCGAACTGCTTTGCGTACTCCGCGTTCAATAGCTGCCAGCCGCCGAACTTCATGGCCTCGGGGCTGACGATGCGTCTAATGGGCCGACTGGCGAGAAGGCGATCCAGAACATCGAAACAAATGTAACCAGCCGGTGGCACCCCACGAGATGAAGCGGCGATCGATGTTGTGCCACAGTGTCAGGCGCGCGCCGCTGCCGAGCGGCTCGAGCTCCCACCGGAGGTCGCCGTACTCAAGCGCCTTGGTAGCGTTGGCTCGCGTCACTGTTGTTTCCAGCGGCGTGGGGCGTTCCCTCCCAGGTGAGCTTCACCCTTCCAACCGTACCCAGGTTCCCAATCGGCCTCAAAGGGCGCCCACTCGTGCAGATGCGCCGGGTCGGTAAGCGCCTGCCAGACTTTCTCCGGCGAGTGGCGCAGTTCTCTGACGAGAATGAGCGTCCACTTCTCTCCGCCCTTTCGCCTCGCGCAGCGCTCGCAGGTGCTTTGACACGGTCGGCTGCGGCATACCGAAGTTGACGATCGATCTCTCTAACCGACTGTTGTGACGAGACCAGGAGGCTCAATATCGCGCGGCGGTTTGGCTCCGCAATGATTTCGAGCACAGATTCCACTCTCTTGATATAGCCCACAGAGCATATGCTTGGCAGGGTATATAAACGCCTCGCCGATACGGATCGCTTCTCACCCGGCAGTTCCGCGAACTATTCTCTCTCATTCGTGAATACGGCCGGACGCTGTCGCGGGCGCACTCGGCAAGGCGACGGCGCGCGTGCCTTCGGAGCCCACTATATTGCCAACATTCTTCGCCAGCAGCAAGTGCGGCGCGATGTGCAACCGCCGCGTCGGCTAAAGGATCCCGAACCGAACGAGCTCACCACCGATCCGCTTTCCCTGGCCGAATACGATGTTTTCATCCTACGTTCCCAAAAGGAATCTTCTCAATCTCTACGTCGAAATCCTCGGGCAAGCCCAATCGTTGGAGAAGGACTCGCCATTCAGCCAGATCTTCACTGGTGCTGCGCGGAATTATGTGTGCGATTTCGAAGTCAAGGAATAGTAGCGGCTCACGACAGTAAGCACACAACCTGTCGTAGGCCAAGAAAAAGGCATATCTGTCCGCGATGTGCTTATCGTTGGGCATTAGGACGAGGCAGTCACCGCGATCCCGCAGTCCCCTCCATTAAGTTAAGTACGCAGGTCTGGACGTGTTTCGCGCGACCTTCGCTACTTAAGCGCCTCATTGATCTCGATCTCGCGCCTGGGTATTTCGCTCAGAAGCTCTGACAGTTCCACGCCCTTTTGCTCGGCCTTCTCGGAGAAGTATTCCCAGACTCCGCGCTCGATAGAGGCGGGCACGAAAACCCTCGCATCTGGTGAGATGTGATGAAGGCCCCGAGCTCCTTTTGAGAATTCGATTTCAGCCGGCATGTCATCGTCATGCATTATGAATTCATTCATCGGCCCTCTTTATATTGACCGATTTCCGTCTGTGTGCTCTGCGCGCCGAAATAATCCGGATCTTCGTTACAGGTCCAGCCTCGAGCCACAGGTAAGCCACCGAAAGGATCGAGCCGTTGGCGGCACGTCCGATAAGAACCATCGCTCTTCGGTCTCGCTATGCTCCAGAACTGTGAGCAAGAGCGGATCGTTGAAGATGCTACGTGCAAGGTCGGGGCAATGCTTCAGGTCCTTTCACTCTCTCCATTGGTTCCCCTTCAATTCTTGCGACCCGCTTGTATTTGTACGCGACTGCCGCCGCAGTCGCGGTATTAAAGGAGCCCTCTTAGCGAAAGCCCTTCCCACTGAGCTGCCGGATTAAATTCACCTCTGCCTGTCGATATGGTGTGCCGTCGGGACGCAGCACATCGTGAAACCACACAGGCGGCTGGCTGAGAATATACGGATGCTGCCACGACTCCCATGGCAAATATGTCTGAGTTTTACCAGCGACAAATCCCCAATTGATCGCCCCAACTCTCTCTTGCTTCGCAATCGGCAACACCGCGTCAAACGTGCTGCCTACGGAGCGGGCCATGTATTCCGTGCAGATCACCGGCCGGTTGTACTTCTTTAGCCACTTCACTTCACGCTCGAAGTATTCCGGCCAGCTGTAATTGTGAAAGCTAATAATGTCGGAGTCGCTTAGTTGAATCTGCTGAAGCTTACCAAGGTCTGCTTCATCCCGAGAGGTATCGACAGCCCACACCCCACTCGTGAGAGGCTGCTGTGGACTTGCCTCTCGGGCCCACTCGAAGGCCAGTGGCAAAAGCGCCGTCACGCGGGCGATCTTATCTTTGGGCTCTTGTTTCGGATAAATTGCAGCGCTATCGGAGCCGGGCTCGTTCCACACGTCCCAGGCAAGAATGCGGTCGTCTTTCGCAAAGGCTCCGACGACACCTTCAACGTAAGCCTTCAACCGCGGGTATTGGCTTGGATCTGATAGCGCCTTCGCGCCCGGACTCTGCACCCACCCTGAGTTGTGAATCCCCGGAATAGGCGGATGCTGCAGACCCAGATGAGGTAACGGATCCCAGCATGAATCGAAAAGCACAAACATGGGACGAATGTGATGCCGCGATGCGATCGTCAAGAACTGGTTAATGCGCTTCTGAAAACCGGCTGCGTCCTGCTGCCATAGCAGATCGTGTAAAAAGACACGCATTGTGTTCATGCCCATTGCTTCGGCCCAGGTAAATTCACGATCGATCTCCGATGGATCGAAGGTCGTCTCCTGCCACATCTCCAACTCATTAATCGCCGATTTGGGAACATAATTGCTTCCGACTAACCACGGCCGCTGGGCGTACCATGCCTCCGCCTTATCTTGGGACCAACGCGCTGGTTGCGCCCAAACCATGCTTGTGTAGAAGCACAGCGCGATGGGGGCTGCACCGGCGAAGAGGGACATTCGTTTTTTCACCGTATGAACTCCTGCATTTATACAAGCGACTCGAAACGCGCCGAATTCACTTAGTTCCGGAGTTCCTCTGACGAACGAATTCCGCCAGTTGTTCCTTGGCTTCGTCTAATTGATGCGTCTGCGTGTACAGCCCGGCAAGCATGTAGTGGTACTCAGGATTGCGCGGGTTTAGGAAGGTAGCTTGCTTCAAGGCGACGATCGCTTCAGCAGTCCGTCCAAGACCGCGGAAGGCTTTGCCCAATTCGCAATACGCTTGATCCCATCTTGGATCGATTTTAACCGCCTCGAGCAGCAAATCGCGTGCCTTGACGAATTCCCCTTGCAGATTACAATAAGTTCCAAAATCGATCAGGGGCCAGGCCGATGGTTTGCTCTGGCGCGCATTGAGTTCCAGGCCCTTCTTGAAGTTCTCAACAGCCTTGTCGTTGTCACCTACTCCCGAATACGCAAGTCCGAGATTGTGATAGACCTTGACAAAATCGGGAGCCAAGCGCCTTGCGGTTTCCAGTTCCTCGATTGCAGGGACATAAGAGCTGCGCTCAAAATAGATCCTTCCCAATTCGTAATGGCTCTCATAAGATGCCGGATTGAGACGGATGGCCTGCTTAAGCTCTTTCTCGGCGAGATCCGGGCGCCCGAGTATATTCAGATCGAAGGCAAGAATCTTGTGCGTTTCGGCAAAGTTATCATTTAGAAATAGGCTCTTTTGAAGCAACTTCGAGGATTCCTGGATTCGATGCAACCTGAAGTAGACGTACCCAAGCTGATATAGCGGCCGCCAAGAGTCTGGGTGTTGCCGAGCATAGACCTCCAGATCGGCCGCCGCCTCGCCGTATTTTTGATCTTCGATTAGCAACTCGAACCGTCGAATATCCGCAGCGCCGTCTTCGCTTCGAACTAACGCTCCCGGAGCAAGAAACAAGCCCCAGAGGATAATCAGGTCTAAGTGACGGCGTCTATCGCGCATGCTTGTCTTTATCATTACCTGCCGCCTTCGGGAGACGCGAGCTCCCAAACGACACGATCGTCGTTGATTTTGCGAAGCTTGCTCGCGATTTGCAATTCCTTTTGAGCCTCATCTTGTTTCTTGAGATAGGCGAGAGCGAGACCCAACTGATAGTGAGCTTTTTGCGACTGCGGGTCGAGTTCGATGGCTGTTTGGAACTCACGAACAGCATCTAGAAATCGCCCGGCTTGCCGATACTGCATCCCAAGCGCAATGTGGGCGCGAACGTGAGCCGGCGACCGGCGAACCACTGTCCTCAGTAGATCGGTTTCCTGTTCTCGGTCGCCTTCCTGGCCGGCGATCTCCGCCAGATAGTACAGCGACTCGACTTGGTGCGGCATCAACTCGATACTTTTCTTGAAACACGCCTTTGCCGCCTCCAGTTGACCGCTTAAATAGTAGGCTGCACCCAAAGCGTAGTGGAATTGCGCGTCTCTGGGGTACTCTTTCAAAAGGGTCTGGTAGATTGCAATCGCCGCGGGAAAATTGCCCGCGGCAATTCGAGCGGCTGCAAGAGCGTAACGAGCGCGCACATCATCTCGACGCAATCCCACAGCCTGTTCCAATGCGGACGCCGCGTCCTTGAACAAATCCATTTCAAGGCATACCACTCCGAGATCGTAATGGACATCGAAATTGTCAGCCTCAAGCTTCTTTGCTTCGAGGAGCAGAGCCAGAGCCCCTTCCGCGTCGCCGCGAATGTTCTTCACTCGCGCCAAACCAAGGAAAACACGCACGTCGCGAGGCGCCAGTGCCCGCGCTTCTTCCAGTAAACGCGCCGCGTTTTCGTACTGTCTATCGTCCGTATCCAGATCGCCAAGCGCAAGCAGCGCTTCGAGATTGTTGGGGTCTTTGGTTAGCAGCGTTTCAAATACACTCCTCCCGCCGGCTCGATCGCCCTCCGCTAGTAAGACGGCCCCGAGCGTCGCACGAGCGCCAGGGAGCCCAGGTTCGAGCGTGAGGGCTTTGCCCAGATCTCGCTTGGCACCGGCCAAATTGCCTCTCTGAAATTCGATCGTACCCAACAACGAATAATCTAGGGCTGCCGGCTTTACTTTGATTGCGGCCGTCAGAATTGTCTCGGCTTGATCCAGGTCACCAGACTTATATCGGGCAAAAGCGTTTTCAAAAGCTTGGTCTTGAGCCTGCGCATCAAAAACCGCCGATAGGAGGATAGATAGTACCGTCAATGCCAGTGTTCGCGAGGGCAACATGGTGGTCTCTCGCAAAAGAGACAGCAATTAAAAGCTGACTTTCATGTATAGTTCAAAGACTCGAGGTAAATTGCATTGGCCCGTAATCGTGCCGAATCCAGCATCGTTGAGATTAGTGTCGGCATCACACCACTGATGGCGATTGAACACGTTCTTCCCATTTCCGCCCACTCGCCATGTCACGCGTTCCTTAATGATGAAATCCTTGTACAAGGACAGGTCTTCATTGTAGTTCGCCCAGCCGCGCAGAACGGAATCAAGACGGCCTTCATTACCTAAACTGCCGGCGGGCGGAGTTGTGAAGGCGCTCGGTAGTATGTATTGGCTAACACCGACAATGATGTTACCGTTGTTCGTATCCCCATATCCGCTGACGCCTGCAACGCGATTGGGCAGATAGCCACTATTGAATAAAACATCCGAATAGGGATTATTCGAGTAGTAAATGCCTAGAGGACGACCGCTCTCGTACCGAAGATTACCGGCGAGAGTCCAATCACCGAGAACTGCATTGACGAAGCCGCCTCGATTCAGCAGAGCTCTTCCTTTGCCAAACGGCAATTCATCGACAAAAGTGATCGTCAGAACGTTTGGGACGTTGTCAATCGAGACTGCTTTGGTCGGAAGATATACGCTAATGGGCTGGGCGCCGCCAAATCCTTCGGATAGCCCGGATTCAGCGCCATTAGTCATCAGCTTCGAATACACCCACCCTACGTTGAGTTGAAGGCCGTTGCTGAGGTTCTTTCTGAATGTCGTCTGTAGCGAATTATAAGTGCTCCAACCATTTGCACCGTTGAACTCGGGGATTGACTGGTATTGAGGATACGGGCGGAGCGCTTGAGCGACTGTGCCTGTGAAACCCGGATATGGCGCGGGGAACCCGTCAGCAGCAGCTGTTCCCACTGTCGCAGTAAGCACCGACTGTGGGTATTGCTGCAGGATTAAGGGATTGTTCTGATTTAGGTCGCTCATTTGACTTCCACTTATTAAACGAGTGCCATGGTTCGCGACGTACGCTACGTCGAGCATCATACTATTTGAGAGCTGACGTTGGACTGACAACGTCCAGTTTTGATAGCGCGGCAGAGTAACGCCATTCGGATTCATATACTGCACTGTTGTGCCATTCTCAAGTGTCGGGGTGATCTGCGGTGGCAGAGCGACTGCACTCGCTGGGAATCCATTATCCAATTGAAAAATGGCCTGCCGGCCGTTACTGAGGTCAGTCACGGATGGATTCGTGCTATATCCGTAATTTGGATTGGCGTTGAAGCCGTTCATGGTAACGCCGGCGTAATAAATTCCATATCCGCCGCGAACAACCGTCTTATCAGTCGCTCGGTAAGCAAAACCAAACCGAGGTCCGTACGTATCTGCTTGAAGGTTTTCGAAAGTATTGGAACGGCCATTTAGACCTGCAAATGCAAGAGCCCCAAGAATGTTGCCGGCACCGGGATTGGGTAAGTTGGGCTCAAACGAGGAGAACTCGTTATGGCGTTCTGTCCGGGGGAACTGCAGGTCGAAACGGAAGCCAAAACTGAGCGTCAACTTATCGGTAACCTTCCAGTCATCGTTGACCCACGGCCCGAAGTAAGGACGCCGGTAATCGGAGAAGGCTGGAATCGAAAAGTTAGCGGAACTTACCTGACCCAGAAGAAAAGAAGCGTAGGGATCGCCTGTGCCCGAGATCAAGTTGCCATTAGCGTCATAAGTGCCGGTATTGGCAGCGCGGAAGTTGAAGACGCCAGCATCACCGATATAATTGCCAGTGAACCAACGCTCCCAACGATATTCAAACCCAACTTTGAGAGTGTGCTTGCCAAGGATTTTGGTCGTATCATCCAGAAACTGCCACCTGTCGGTACCTTGGAGGTCGCCCGTACCGTCGACGCCGAACCCTAAATAGCGTTCGTCGAAATTGATATTCGGGAACCCGCCGGCGTCTGCGTATGGGATCCCAGTGATGCCAACTTTCGAGGCCCATCCTTTGTCGACTATCGAAGGATAGGTATCGGGTAAAACCCAACGGTCGTAAGAGGCGACGAAATGAGTGAAGAAGCTCGGGCTTATGATGTAGGTCAGTTGGAGGTGCGCCGTGTGAGTCTGAATCTCTTGAAGACGCGGGTGACCTATGGGCTCGCCGCAGCCACCGATATTGTTGCAATCGAGTTCTCTTGGGCGATCGTCATAGTTATACGTCAGTGCAAGCCGGATATTTTCGGTAATGTTGTGGTCGATCCGAGTCAGTATCGTTCTAGCATTCAGAAACGACTGCGCGGGCCCCAAAAGGTAATTGTTAGATAGCGCGGAGTTGGTTGGCGCCGGAAGGTAAGATTGAATGTTGGTTGCAACCTTCGAGAACTGAGAAGCGGGAATGATGTTGCCGGGAAACGGAGTTCGGACGGTAGCCGTAGCTGGGCCGCCGCAACTTGCAGCGCTCGTAGTAGAACTGGGGTCGAATATCTCGCCGTTGTAGACAGGACGGCCGCAAGCATCTGTTCCAACCTGTTGGCCAGTCAGGTACTGCGAAAAGTCTCCACTTCTATTTTGGTTATCAGCGACCGTTGCAAAACCACTGCCAGCTCCCGCAGTGGTGAACTTGAACTGATCGAAATTAAAGAAGAAGAAGCTCTTATTCTTTCCGTTGTAAAGCTTCGGAATAGAAATCGGGCCTGCCAGTGTAAAGCCGTACTGATTCTGACGAACCGGCGGACGGACAGGAGCGATTTCGCCTCTGGCCTGAAGCTTGTCGTTGTCGAAATATTCATACACTCCGCCGTGGTAATCGTTGGTGCCGCTCTTGGTCGTATATTCTACGAACCCGCCGCTGGTGTGTCCATATTGGGCACTGAATGTGTTATCGACGATGCGTGTTTCCGCAATAGATTCGTAAGGTGCAGAACGCTCTTGGGTTCCGTTATGTCCGCTCACCTCTCCGTACGAAGCGCCGTCCAGGAAGTTCTCGAATGCACTGCGCTGTCCCCCATTGATCCGAGCTCCAAATGCGCTGCCCGGATAGATATTGCCTTGAGTAGGAGCAACAAATGTTGGAAATGTGTAGAGTTGAGCTTCGGGCACTCGATTTTCGCCCGAACCCATAATGGCGGGCAGCGACTCGTAGGCCAGTTGGTTGACCGATGCCGACATTTGAGGATTGTCAGCGTTCAGTTGCTCGACCTGACCGCTCACTTCGACGGACTGCTGGATAGCGCCAACCTGCAGCTGAATGTCCTGCCGGAACGTCTGCCCGGAGGCCAGCGTGATGCCACTGGCATGAAACGCCTTAAAGCCAGAAACGGAGACCGTGATTTCGTAGGTCCCGATCACTAGCGGAGGCGTACTGAAATTCCCGGATGTTGTGGTCTTGACATTTGTGACCACGCCGGTCGAAGAAGCTTTGATCTCAACATTGACGTCAGGCACGGGAGCACCCTGAGGGTCGGTGACTAAACCGGTGATGAAGCCTCGATCAGCCTGTGCGAATACACTTTCAGCCGAAAGAAGCAAAAGCAGCAGATACTTCACTTTCATGTTGAGACTCCTGAAGACGCTAGCTTTTTTAGACCAAATCGTATCGAGCGCATGAACTATGGACGCTAAGTCGCTCGTGTAAACGATTACAGAATCCCTGACTGCGAGTTTCGCTTCGGACCTGAGATTAAACAAGTTCGTTGACCGTTAGTTCACGGTTACAGATTCTGCGTGGTCTTACAGAAGCTGATTGGGTCTTTGCGTTAACGTGAAATGACTGCGTGAGCCGAATATTCGTATGACAGCAGAAGCATGTTGTTGTACAGGCAATGCACAACAACCTGATATGCCGAGGGAAACCCCGCCACTCCCTCCTTAGCGAACTTAGCGCGTAGGTTCCGCAAGGCGTTCGGAGAAGCGAAAAATTCCGCCGCGCCCTGCGTGCCCACGGAGGTAATACCGGAAAGCACGACGGTTTCAAGCTGGCGCGAATCCTGATAGCGGGAGCCAATCACTGTAAGCAACCCGTACGTGTCGAGAAAGTCGCCGGCGGCGGTCTTCTTGGGCATGATGAATTTGCCGGTGGCCCGGCTACGAACGACGAACTCGCGAACAGAAGGCTCATAATCGATCGTGAAGGGAGTGTCCTGCAGCATGAGCGAAGCGGCCTCGCTATCGATTGGAGCTCCGAACAGGATTGTGTTTCGCCCGCGGATGGCGGAGATTGTGGCAACTCGCTCGGGCAGAACTTGATAAACGGCACCGAACGACCGAAGCGTCTCGACCGAACTGAGAATCGCGTTCATTGTACCGACGGCTAACATATTGTCCGAGAAGGTAAACCCGAGTTGGCCTGCGGGTTGAGATGGCCGATGTTGTTGAAACCACCCGTAGGTCTCGTGCGGCGCGGGATAGTTGCTGCTGTTGAAGACCGCGTGATTCGCCGGACCAGCCACGAGGGTCAGAGGCGTTGCGGCTGCCAAAAGAACATCAGCAGCCGGCTGTGCGAATGGCCCCCAGGCTTCCCGCAAAACCGGGTCCGGCCTTAGCACCGGAACAGCGGTTCTTGGTATCCTCCAAGCCAGAATTGTTACTAGCACGGCTGCTCCAACAAGGATCCACGGTACAAAACGGAGCCAGTGTCGACGTTCTGGCTGGGTCAAGGCGAGGGTTTCAATTTTTGGATAATCGTTTTCAACTGGGGAGCGCGCCGTGTCCTCGCGGACGGGCCGCTTCACAAATTGCGGCGTGTAGCTGCCTTTGGGGACAACAATCTGAACCGGTTCATTGATCAGTTCTGTGCCATAGAGTTTTTCAAGCTTTTGCCTCAAGTCGTAAGCGCGAGTCCGGACGGAAGAATCTTCAGCGGGAGAGTAACCTTCAGGACGCCCGAGGACGCTCACGCCGATGGTATATTCGGTCGGCGCTGAGCCTGGATTGCGCAGCTCGGCTTCACAAATGAAGCGCAAGAACGCCTTAAGTTGCTCCGACCGGGCGAACGTTCGACTGTGCAACGCGCGTTCGATCGCAGCGGCTCGTTCTTCTGGAGTGCTGACAGAGGACGCGATCAAACCCAAACCCGTTAGCGATTATATGGCTGGTTACGTAGCTTTGCAACAGAATGCGTAACAGAATACCTAACAGTTACGGACACCAGCATTGATTGCGAGCAATCGCGGGATGCAATCTAAAAGCCTTGTGATGCCGCTCCCAAAAATGAACAGCGACGAGAATAGATCGTGTTGTTGGAACGAACGCGCTCAGTCACCTTGTGCTGACGCTCACTGGAGCGTTTTTATCGGTTACAAACTCCGAAGCTAGAGCGCCGGGCGAGCGGAGCGTTCGAACATCCCGCTTCGGTGGTTGGCCGAAGAAACGGCTATAAGCAGCACAGCGGATGCGGCCATCGCTGCGGATGCCGTTATCAGCGTGATAGAGCCCATGATGAACGGCGTCGGCGGCGATCTATTCGCCATCATCTACGAAGCGAAAACCGGGAAGGTCTATAGTCTGAATGCTCGGCGTATTTGCTTTTGATAGGCGCGAGTGGCTTCCCTCAGCGAACGCTTACATCTCGAGTGTGATCCAAGCTGGAGCACGATCGCTCGCGTTGTCGTCTCTACGCACCCACCGATCAATGCCGGCATCAATTAGCAGAGTAGAGAGCTGAGGCGAGAGCAACAAATGGTCGAGTCTCATCCCTTTGTCCTTCTGCCATCTCTCAAATTTGTAGTCCCAGAATGTCCATAAGGGCCCCCACGGATGCAATTGCCTGAGAGCATCCGTCCATCCTTGGCGAAGTAATCGGTGGAATGCTTCACGACTGGCAGGTTGGACGAGAGCGTTCTTGTCTAACGATCGAGTGGGGTAAATATCCTGAGGGCTAGGTACCACATTGTAATCGCCCGCCAACACGACCGGCACATCAGCTGTGATCAGGTCGTTCGCGTGGCCGATCAACCGTTCGAACCACGCCAATTTGTACGTGAACTTCGGTCCGGGCTGAGGATTGCCGTTAGGCAGGTAAATGCAACCAATGAGAACACCTCGAACCGCTGCCTCCACGTACCGAGCCTGATGGTCGTGATCATCACCAGGAAGCATTGAGCGAGTCAGGATGGGCTGTTGTTCAAGGGCGAGAATTGCCACACCGTTCCAGGAGCGTTCACCCACCCACACCGCTTCATATCCGGTGGACCGCAGAGCGTCGACTGGAAAGTGATCCTGCTCTATCTTAAGTTCCTGGAGGCAGACAACTTCGGGCTTCTCCCTTTCGAGCCAACGCAAAAGATTTGCAAGCCGCTTGTTGATATTGTTGATGTTAAAGGTTGCAATCTTCACGCCGTTAGCTCGGCGGAGCTGAATTGGCGATTGGAACAAGCCAACAGGGGCATATCACCGCTCCTTTTCACAAGGTACGATGACAGGCATCGCGCACGGCATTGTTTTCGGATCGCCCGTAATCCGTCCGGAACGGCGTGTCCCTCCTTTAGGTGACACCGTGCTCTCGTAGGATCTGATCAACCTCAGCATTGGCCGACGGAAAATCGACCTTCAGAATGGCGGCTCCCGCGGCGATCAGTTGCCGCGTCACTTCGGGGAAATTCCCGCGGCCCTCTCGGCAGTTGTGAATGCCGTGCCCGAACCAGCCAGCAGGCGTGGCATGGAACGTAGTGTCTTCAACTGTGAGCGAGGTTGACTGGTTTGGATTGCGAGGGCGTAGGCGATCCGTCCGTCGTCTCTCTTGGCGTCTAGGCCCACACCCTCGTTTAGCAGGATCTTAATAATCCCGGCGCTGCGATGCCGCCACATCGCCGAATGCAGCTGT
>JBAUZG010000047.1:0-33845 GCA_049585195.1 Bryobacteraceae bacterium
CGCGAGCGCCAGTCCGGCTTGCGGCATCAGCCCCAGGCCAACATATTTGCGTACGCTATCCGCCGCTTGTGCCACTTTTGCGGACGCGTATCCTAAACTAATGAATCCGCCGGCCCGGGTTCCAACCAGCACCAATGCGGGCAATCCCACAATCATCAGCTCCTGCACGTGAACCGTAGCTCCGGTGACCGCAAAAAATACAACGTAGACGGGAAGCGACGAGGCCTCAATTTCTTCTTGCAGCCGCTTACCCTGGGCCGTCAGGTTTCTAATCAAAACACCCGCGGAAAGAGCGACCAGCAGCGGATCGAGATCGATTCTCTGACCCACTTCGGCAACCAGAAATGCAGCCGCCAATACGAACAACGCGGAACTTCCCGACACAAATTTTAGATAGATTGCCACCACCATTCCCACGAGTGCGCCAATCGCAATGGACCCGAGCACCTCCCATGCGAGAGCCCCGGCGGTATGCAAAGCATCGGCTTCCGAACCCAGGAATGTTTTGGTGATCGAGGAAACAATGGCAAAAAGAACGATAACCAGCAGATCGGACATCACCACTACACCCAACACCGTGCGTGTGAGCGGCCCGTCGGAAGCCATCTCCGATTGCAGTGCCACGACGACGGCCGGAGATTGGGCTACCATGGTCACGCCGAGAACGCAAGAAACAGCCGCAATCTGAAATTGTGTTAGTCCCTGTAGAAACGGAAGCTGCCGCTGCAGAACAAACACCGCCAGGCTGATTAATATTATGGTTCCGCAGACTGCCAGAAGACTCAGCCAGGCGATGCTCCGCAGAAGCGGCTTCATCGCGCGAAGGTCGAGTTCCACGCCGGCCGTAAGAGCGATCAGCGCGGTCGCGGTTCCTGTAAAGATTTGAAGGTTGGACACCATCGGGCCGCTCACCAGATTGAGGACATTGGGGCCAACGACGATGCCCGTCACCAGGTAACCGGTAAGCCGCGGCAACCGGAGCGACTTGAAGATGGAGCCCATCAGAAACGCCGACAGCAGCAGATAGCCGCAGGCGAGCGCAGTGCCGGCCGCGCCGCCGCCAATCACTGTGTCAGGCGCGAATGAGCGCGCCGCATGCATTAACCCGGCAAGAATGAGTACAAGCAGCACACGCATGCTGAATCAGGAGATGCCAACCAAGTGAGGTTCTTCGATGCGATTCCGGCGGGTTGCGATCTGGACAATGATTTCGGTCACAATCGCCCCGCCGATAACCGCGGTCACCATCCACGAAACGGTCGATCCGAAATAAAGATCCTGCGCATTGACCACAATGGCGATCGAGAGCGCGCCGATTGGAGAAAAAATGAGGCTTCGCTGCTCGTCGGTGGACAAGCCTCCGGGCACGCGCTTCCGGCAGATCCTTACAGCCAGCCATTTCCCCAGAATCCGGGCCGCGACGAACAGGAGCATCAGCGTCCAGCCTTGCCAGGCGGTGATGTCCCACAGCGATCCGGCCACCAGAAGAAAAAGCAGATAAATGGGCCGTTCCATGTGTTCCAAAACTTCGCGTATCTGGTCCTTCGACGTTCCAGGCAGATTCACCAGAATCAATCCGACGGTAAAGCAAACAACCAGCGGAGAAATTCGCAGGAAACTGGCCAGACCAGCGGTGAAGCAAACGGAGCCAAGAATGAGCACGCTGAATTCGGGGCCGGCCCTGACTTTCGCCAGGGTGGCCCAAATGACGGCGCCCAGAATAGTGCCCATGCCAATAGTGATAAACATCCAGGCCGTGCCCGGCAGCCGCCACGCTACCCAGCTATCTTGCGGCCGGAAATAAGCGGCGACAATCAGCAGACCGACAAATCCGGCCAGTTGCTCGAGCGTCACGATGGAAGCAACGCGATCGACGGAGGTGCCTGAACCGCCGCGCGCTTCGAGAATTCTCGGAGCCGAATATGCCGTCATCGCGCCCGCCGTCGCCAGCATCATCGCGTCGCGCAGAAAAATTGCGTTTGCCGGAAAATGCTCGGCGTAAACGAGTAAAAGAGCGCAAGCGGCGACGATTGTCGCAAAAGGTACGGATGCGGTAATCAGGCTCGCTGTACTTGTGCCCGGAATGATCGATTCACCCAGCCTCGAATCGAACCGGAAGCCGATCGTGAAACCAATCCAACCCAGACCCAGAGCCAGCAGCGGCCGTATCTCCCATAAGACGGATTCAGACAGAATGCCAACACCCCGCAAATGCGCGATCACTCCCAGAAAGACAAAAGGTAAACCCGCCGTGACGACATGCGTGATCTGAAGCTTGTTCTCGAGCGCTTGCACCATCGGGTTTGCGGCGATGTAGGCGAGCGCGAACACAAAGACCAGGCCGAGTATGACCTTGATCACCTCCGAGGCCGATTCGAGACGACTTTCCCGCGCGCTCTGCGAGATGGGCGGCGGCGCAGGCGGTGCGGGAGCGATCAGAAGCGGCGGCTCCGCGTAGGGTTCCTGTTCAACGGGTAGCTTCGGCGCGGGCTCCAAAGAGAGATCGGGCGCTTGCGCTTTTTTCGCCGCGTCTGGCGAACCGTTTTGCTGCCCGGCTCTTTGCTGGCTGTCGGTTTTCGACGGCGCAGGAGAAGCGGTTTGTCCGCAGGCAAGTTGCAGCGCGACCGCGAGCGCTATAAAGAAAAGCCGAAAAGTTCCCAGCAGCATCAGGTTTTTGCGATGCGGCGCGCGCCGTTTCCTTGTACGAGCAGTATCCCACGTAAGCGGCTTCAATGCGGAGGCTATATCGTAAAGAATATGCAAGCCTCATCGCACCAAGCCAGCCCGAATGCGGACCTGAAGACGGTTTACGACGCGATTATCGTCGGGTCAGGCGCGGCAGGCGGTATGGCGTCATACATCCTGGCAAATCACGGTTTGAAAGTGCTACTGCTCGAAGCAGGCAAGCAACAGGATTTGACGAAGGAATTGCATTCCATGGAGTGGCCGTACGATCATCCGCGTCGCGGCGACATACCTCCTAACACTCATGCGCTGACGCGCAACGAATACACGATCAGAAAGCCGCCGTATGCGAAGGGCATGACTTACAACCACGTCTATTCGTATGTCGAAAATTCGGACGGCGCGGATTATTCGAAGAACATTGTTGTCGATGAAAAAGAGAACCCTTACACGGGAACAAATTATGCGTGGGTGCGGGCGCGGCTTTTGGGGGGAAAGACGGCGATTTGGGGGCGGCTCGCGCTGCGGCTGTCCGACTACGATTTCAAAGCTGCATCGCGCGATGGCTACGGCATGGACTGGCCGATCTCGTATGCCGATATCGAGCCTTACTACGACAAAGTGGACCGTCTACTTGGCATTTCCGGTCACAACGAGAATCTTCCCTGGCTGCCGGATGGTATTTTTCAGCGTGCGCTTCGGCTCAATCCAGCCGAGGTGATGCTACGCGAGAGCCTGCAAAAAATGAATCGCGTTCTCACCCCGTACCGAGCGGGGGTGATGACCGACCAGTTGCCGCACGCCAAGTACCGCAGCCACTGCTTTGGGCGAGGCGCGTGCGACCGGCACGCGGGCGGCTGCGACATCAATGCGGCGTTCAGTTCCCCGGCGGCGCTCATCTATCCCGCGATGGACACCGGCAACGTCACGGTGCGCACCAATGCAACCGTATATGAAGTTACGGTCGACTCGAACACGGGGAAAGCGAGTGGCGTATCGTTCATAGACAGCGAAACGCGAAAGCCATATCATGCAAAGGGCAAATCTGTTCTGCTGGGCGCATCGACGCTCGAATCGGCGCGCATCATGCTGCTGTCGAAGTCGCGCCAATATCCGAACGGAATCGCGAACTCGAGTGGGCAGGTGGGCCATAATTTCTGCGAGCATGTCATGGGACCGGGCGTGACGGGGCTCGTAAAAGACTTGGTCGGCAAACCGAGAACACTCGATGACGGCCGGCCTGGAGGCTTCTATGTGCCGCGGTTCCGCAATCTGAACCAGAAAAGCGCGAAATTCATTCGCGGTTATGGGTTCGAGGGCGGCTCGGGATGTACCATGATTCCCGGCAACGCATTCTCGACCGCAGGCTTCGGCGCCGCTTACAAGAAGCAGGTCAGAGACGAAGCAGGAGCCTTCATTAGCATGGGCGGTTTCGGCGAAGTGTTGGCGCGATACGACAATTACGTCGAAATCGATCCGGTAGTGAAAGACCGCTGGGGCGTTCCGGTGTTGAAATTTCACATCAAGTTCGGCGATAACGAGAAAGCCATGGCGGCGGATATGGCCGATTCGGCTCGCGAAATGTTCGAGGAGGCCGGCATCGAAGTAGTCTCGGTAGACCGCGACATTCTCACCGAAGGCTGGTCGATTCACGAGCTGGGAACTTCGAGAATGGGCAACGATCCGAAAACGAGCGTAGTGAATCAATTCCAGCAATGCCACGATGTAAAGAATTTACTGGTGGTGGACGGCAGCACGCACGTGAGCGCTTCGTGCCAGAATCCGACGTGGACGATTATGGCGCTGTGCTGGCGTTCCTGCGATCATCTGGCCGATCAGCTCAAAAAGGGGGAGATCTAAATGTCCGACGACTTCAAGCGGCGCGATCTGTTCCGAATGACGGCGGGCGGCCTTCTCGTCGCCGGTTTGGGAAAAGCGGAAGCTCCGGTTTTCTTCACCAGGGAAGAATTTGCAGCCGTCGACGAATTGATGGAAACCATTATCCCGACTGACACACACTCGCCGGGCGCCAAAGCCGCCGGATGCGCCGCTTACGTGGACCGGCAGCTTGCTGAGACTGTCGACATGGATCAAAAACGCGAATGGCGCGAGGGAATCAAGGCGCTCGAAGCGAAATGCAAGACCAAGTTCGATAAACCGATTGTGGATGCCACGCCAGACCAGCGGATTTCCTTATTGCAGGAAGTTTCAACCAACGAGCGGCACCCGTCCACAGTCGAAGAAAAATTCTTTAATACGCTCAAAAACGGCACGGCGTTCGCCTACTATACGTCGAGTATCGGCATCCACAAGGAAATCGAGTACAAGGGCAACGTCTATTTAAAGCAGTTTGTGGGAACCGAATTGAAGTAGGTGTTCTTCGCACGAACGCCGGCAACTGCCTGACGCTCCAACATCCAGGCCCTCGGCGTCGTTCCGAGCATTTGCCGGAACATTTCGACGAATGCGCTTGACTGCCGATAGCCGGCTTGGTACGCAGCTTCTTTTACGGTGCATCCTTCGGATAGCAACTCGATCGCTTTTATGACACGGAGTTGCCTTCTCCAGACCTCGAAGCTTGTCCCAACATCCCGCCGGAACGCGCGCTCGATCGTCCTCACGCTTGCCCCCGCTCTCGCGCAGAGCGTTTCGAACGGCGGGCAATCAGAGATGTTCTCGATTACCTCTCGCGCGACCTGGATCGCTCTCGTGTCCTCCGGAAGAAGAACAAACATCGGAGCAGCGCTCGCATCTTGAAGTTCTGAAATGATAAGCGTCCGTAGGGCGTGGTGAACGGGGTTGCCATTCTCGAGTTGCCCGGTGCTTACGGTCCGCAGGATCAACTCGCGCAGCAGCGGTCCGACGTGAATCACAGCGCACTGTGCCGGCATGCCCGTCGCAAGGCGCCGGCGCAGATACAAGGTCCGCATCGAAGCGGCACCCGGCATGCGGATTTGGTGCTGAATCCGCGCCGGTACCCAGATGGCGAACTGTGGCGGGATGAGCCAGAAGCTTCGCTGGGCCGACACTTCCATTACTCCGCGGATCGCATAGATCAACTGGTCGGAGCCGTGCGCGTGTTCCGGCACTTTAAATCCGCGAGGATACTCATAGGAAAGGGTCGCTATCGAGATACCAGGCTTTGGATCGTAGGCCGTAAGTGTATCCTGTCGCATTTGCGATATCTTATGACGAATCACGCTACTATGCGACAGGCCTCATTTGGGGCAAACTGCCAGTATGACCGAAGTTCACCTCGATACCACGAAGCAGGAAACCGGTACCGGCCCGCTCTCAAGTGGCGCCCGGATTATGGCATTCATCGTTATAACGAAACCCGATCGTGCCATCCAGTTCTACCGTGACACTCTGGGGTTGCATCTTGTTAGCGAGGATGGTTTTGCGCTCGTCTTTGAACTGGACGGGACAATGATACGAGCGGGGATCGCCGAGAGCGTGACGCCAACGCAATACACAGCACTTGGGTGGGAAGTGCGGGACATCGTTGCCAGAGTGCGGGCTCTTCAAAACGCCGGTATTCAGCTCGAACGCTTTCCAGGTCGGAAGCAGGATGAACTCGGCATATGGACGGCGCCCGACGGTTCCATGGTGGCGTGGTTTCGAGATCCGGACGGTAACTGGCTCAGCGTGTCGCATCATGGCGTAACCAGCTGAAGAGACGTCCGCCGGAACGCCGCAATGCGACACGCGTGCGAAAGCTACACCAACGTTACTGTGTTGCCGCCGAAGCCGGTAAAACTCCAGCCGGTTGTCTGGATGCGTGGCAGCTCGTTGAACGTCTTAAGCTGGTCTTTCAAGACGCTGATGGCAACCTGCTCGCCCAACAGAACGGCTTGAGCGTAATCCGATCGCCAATGCACCGCCGCGTGATTGCGGCCTAGCGCGATATTGGCCGCGAGCTTATCGACTTCGCCGCCCACCATGAGCGTGTCCGGTCCGGTGTAATTCAGCAGGCTGAGGCCGTCTTCGCTCGGCACAACCGGATTCGGAATTTGCCATGTCTCGTCGAAGAATGCCTTGATCACCGTCGTGCAGGCGCCGGCTACGGTGCCGTGGCCTTGTCCATAAGATGGATGCTGCGGGCACCCTTCCGGAAAGGCATGAGGCATCAGATAGGTTCCGTTACGGAAGAAACACCGCTCGACAGCTTTCGAATTCAGAATGGAGGACGGAAGCGTTTCCTCCTGCTGGTAGCCGGTCAGTGCATTATGCACCAGGCCGCCATAGGCTTCGGGCCGCAGATGGCGATGGACGAACCATTTCTGAAACCAGACCGCTTTGAGCGCGCGCGTCGAAACCTCAGCAATGATGGTCTTGATATGAGGCGAGCCGAATGTCCCGAAGCCGGTCTGCGTTTTCGAGGTTATATACGGATTTCCGGGGTTCAGCGGCGCGTTGTTGTGGATCAGATATAGGCACGCATTAAAGTAAGCTTCGAAGAGAACGTCAACGTGGACGTACTGACAGATGTCGCGTCCTCGCCGGATGTAGCGTCGTACGGGGTCGATGCGATTCGGAGCGGCCGAAGGAGTTTTCCACGCTGCAGCCAAAGTGCCTGCGCCGTTCTGGCAATCGAGCCATGACGGAAAATCGGTCATCCAGTCTGTTCCGCCATCCCGGAGAGGCAGCAGAGTCTGGAAGCGCTGTACGATTTCAGCCGCGCCAAATTCCAGCGTCTGGTACAAGAACTGCGAGATGTAAGGACCTTTCAAATCGCCATCGGTGAAGCCGCGAAAAAGGTTCGCCGCTGTCACCGGCTGGTGGACACCGCTAAGTAGGCGGCTGAAGGCGGGAAGACTCGAAAGCTCCATCGCCGCTTCTTCGGCCAGTTCGCTGAAGGCATAGCGATCGAACGGAATATCGCGCATCAGCGCCATCCAATACAGCTCGACGGCCTCAGCTGCCTTCACATCGCTAATCAGCGCAGGCGCGGGTGGCATCGAAAGTTGGTGCGAATCGGTGCCTTCGAGATCGTAAGCCAGCCCGGCCTGGGGATCGACCAGCGGAACGGCGCCGCCCAAAACGATATTTTCAAAGTCCGTGACATTGCCGCTGTTCATCGCGGTAAGCATCGACTGATACGCGTTCAGATCTACTTCACCGTGGCTGTTATGAGGAAGGCCTTTGGAATAATTGCCAACTTTGGTGTGGTACAGGGTCTCATCGCCGTTATCGGGATGGGTGGGGATAGGAAGGTTTCTCTCGTTCTGCGCGGCAGTATCGCGGATCTGTTCCGACATATCGGCGCGCTGAATGGGAGTTATTGCGGGAATGACGAGGGTAGCCAACGTGGCCATGGTGCTCCTTTTCTGTATGGCCAAGAATGCAAGTGTCAGGCCACTCAGTCACGGAGTTGTGAGCGCATGGAATGGTGGGCGATTCAAGCCTAATCCGACACTATTTAGTGGATAACGGCTATCTTTTTGGCTAGCTGCCGCGCAAACGATCCGCGAGTTCCCGCTCCGGGATTGCGCCTTCCTTAATGACGCGCCAATAGGGCTCCGTAATGTCCACCGTGGTCGCGCCGGGGCCGCTGCACAGTCCGCCGTCCAACACCAGATCGATGCGGCCATCCATCGCGGCAAACAATTCGATTCCGCTGGTGCACGTAGGCTCGCCCGAAATATTAGCGCTCGTGGCGATCAAAGCGTGACCTACGCAGTCGATCAGCCCGTTGGCGACCTTCGATTTCATTTGGCGCAAGCCAAGACGCCCCGTGTTGCCCGTCACCTTCAGCGGCACCTTTGCCGAGGCCGGCACAATCATCGTCAGCGGACCCGGCCAGAAATGTCGCGCCAGAATGTAAAAGCGGCTCGACAGTTCCTTGGCAAGTTCTTCAGCCATCAGAACGTCGTTGACAATCAGCGGCAGAGAACGCACATAGTCGCGGCCCTTCGCGTGGAACACGCGGCCGACCGCCTGCAGATTCAGTGGGTCGGCCATGATGCTGTACAAAGCGTCCGTCGGTATCCCGATGACCGATCCCCGCGATAATGCGCGGGCTGCCTTACCGATCGCTTCGTCGGAAGGATTGTCAACGTCAACTTCAATGAGGTCGGTTGCCACGTAGGATATGAGGACTACAAGAAGCCGCCGCGATGCCTTTCAATCGAAGCGCCGTCCGCGATGTAATAATTTGACAGTTTAGCGAGCCCCGATGGCCTCAGCAACCTGAATTGCCATGTCGTAGCGGCCAAACGGCGCGCTCAGTTGTACGCCGCGCGTGAGCGGGCGCACCCGTTCCACCATTTCGCGCGCGATGGCGATGCCCTCGGCGCGGGCGCGTTCCGCTGTGTCGGCCATCCGCATGCGGCTCATATACTCTTCGGGCACCGGCACACGAAGCTCATTGACCATAAACTCCGCGTTCCGGTAACTGGTCAGCGGCCAGATTCCGGCAATAATGGGCAACTTCGAATCTTCCGTTCGCTTGAGAAATTCCTCGAGCAGCGCGAGGTCGAAAACCGGCTGAGTCACCACGTACTCGCCGCCCGCCTCGACCTTCCAGTAGAAGCGGCGCAGCTCCTCGTCCATGTTGACCGCTCCGGGATTCGCTCCAACGCCAATCGCCAGGGCGGTTTGCGATCCCATCGGATTGCCGCCGATATCCAGCCCCTGATTCAGGCCGTTGGCAATGTTCGTGAGTCCGATCGAGTCGACATCGAAAACCGCTGTCGCGTCGGGGTAGGTGCCCATACGCGGCGGATCGCCCGTGATGCAGATCAAATTTCGAACGCCTGTGGTGTGCGCGCCCAAAAGCTCCGACTGGATACTCAGAATGTTGCGGTCGCGGCAGCAGAAGTGAAGAGCCGTCTCAATGCCTGCTTGCTGCTGGATCAGTTGGCAGGTAACCTGCGCGCTCAGTCTCGCGCTGGCGCGCGGACCGTCCGGCACATTGATGCAATCGATACCGTTGTCTTTGCAGAATCTGGCGCCGGCAATTTCCTTCGAGGCGTCAACCCCTCGCGGCGGCAGAATCTCGACGAAGGCCACGAATTTGCCCGCCGCCAGCTTAGCGCCCAATTGCGATTTTTCGGCCAGCGGAATTTTCGGCAATCCCTTTGGCTTCGCCTCAATCCCGGTTTCTTTCACAACCGCCGCTGCCCGGTTCGATCTTGACGGCTGCAAAGAACGAGCCTCGCTGCGAATCGCCTTAATGTGCTCGGGGGTGGTTCCGCAGCAGCCGCCCACGACTCTCACGCCGGCTTGAAGAAAACGGCGCGCATATTGGGCCATGTATTCGGGCGAGCATAAATAAATGTTCCGGCCTTCCACTCGCGCCGGAAGTCCGGCATTGGGCATGGCGCTCAGCGGCTTCGAACAAATAGGAGCAAGCTTTTCAATTGTTTCGAGAACGACTTTCGGGCCGGCAGAGCAGTTCACGCCAATCACATCGGCTGGCCATTCCGAGAGCCACCGCGCGAGTACTGCCGGCTCCGTGCCGTCGCGAAGCCGGCCATCGTCTTCCACCGCAACTTGCGCAATCACGACCATCTCCGCGCCCGATGCTTCCCGTGCCGCGAAAATTGCCTCCCGAAGTTCGTTCAATTCGTAGAAGGTTTCAAGAACCAGCGCATCGACTCCCGCGCCAACCAGCGCCTCGGCCTGCTCGCGAAAGATTTCGCGGGCTTCGCCAAACGACGTCGGACCGAGCGGTTCAATCGGCGCTCCCAACGGGCCCATGGAACCAGCGACAAACGCGGTGTCTCCAGCAGCGTCTCGCGCCAGCCGGACACCCGCCTCGTTGATCGCCTTCAATTTTTCTGAAAAGCCGAATGCGCCCAGGCGCAACCGATTGCTCCCGAAGGTATTGGTTTCAATCAGCTCGGCCCCCGCTTTCACATAACCCTGATGGACTTCCTTGACAAGCTGCGGGCCGGACAGATTGAGCTCGTCGAAGCACCGGTTAATGAATATGCCCTTGCTATAGAGCATGGTGCCCATGGCGCCATCCGCCACCACAACTCCCGCGTCCAATTTGCGGCGAAACTCGAGGGCTCGCGACGTAACGTTCGTTTCGAGTGTAGTCATCGGGCTACCGTTTAGATTCGAGTGTACCGCGCCAGTAGACCCCGATTGTGGGGCGGACCGCCTGGTCTGCGGGCGAGCCTCCTGGCTCGCCTTCACGCCCGCACTTCCAGCACAATTGGGTCGCCCTCGCTCACCCCAATGGCGCTGGCCGCGTTTCCCTGGTTGATTGCGATTTCGAAATAGCCGGAACTGCCTGCATAAACAAATGGTTCGCCTGTCGTCGATTCCGCAAAAGTGCGGCAGAATCGCTGAACAATATAAGCATTAGCCTCTAGCGTAAATGCTTTTGAATCAATGGCAACCAAGCTAATTGGAAAGTTGGTTATTACATTTCCGAAGTGGTCGACGCTGAGCACCATTCCGCTCCAGCGCCCCGAAAATTCAACTATCGGCTTGAAATTAGGGAGCCGTACGCAAGTTTTGAGCTGCGGACCGAGCGCCTCCCAACCGATGTTCCCCGCGGCCAGATGCGCGGCGGCTGGAGCAAATAAATCGCGGCCCTGAAACGTGGCCGACTGTGAGGGTAGCGAGATCCGGGGGTTGGTGAGTTCGCGCACCAGATCGTTTTTGTCGATTTCGTTGTCATCGGCAGGCATCACCAGGCTAAGCACTCCGTTATCAGGCGCGATGAATGTGTTCCTGTCGTTGCGCATGGCTATGGCGCGACGGGCGGTGCCGACACCCGGATCGACGACCACAACGTGAATGCTCCCCAACGGACTGAACGGCGCAGCCTGGCTGATCGCATAGGCCGCCGACAGCCGGTCTGACGGAGCAATCTCGTGCGTGATGTCGATGATCTGGGCCTCGGGACAAATGCCGGATATGACGCATTTCATCGTGCCGGCATAGTGATCAGACAAACCAAAATCGGTGGTCAGGGTAATAACCGGACGTGAGCTTGCCATAAATTGCTAAAATAACGAAAGATCTACGGTTTTCGCCGCCTTTGCCTGGCGCTCGTGCGAGCCCAGAGTAACTCCCTTACGCGATTTCAAATGAACCGCTGCTATTTCGACCATAATGCCACCACGCCGCTTGCGCCCGAGGTGGCGCAAGCGATGGCCGATGTTTTGTGCAACGGTTTCGGAAATCCGTCAAGCGTGCATCAGGAAGGGCAGGCGGCAAGACAGCTACTCGAAGGAGCACGCCGCCGCATCGGCTCGATCGTCGGCGCGGACCAGACGGAAATCGTCTTTACCAGCGGCGGTACCGAGTCGAACAATCTTGCGATTCTCGGGATCACGCGCGGCGTTCTAAGGTCCGGCAAGCACGTCATCACTTCCGCCATCGAGCATCCGGCGGTGCTCGAGCCTTGCCGGCAGCTTCAGCGTGAGGGGTTCGACGTAACGTTTCTTCCCGTCGACCGGAATGGCGGGGTTAGTGCGGAAGACGTCGGCCGCCACTTGAAGCCGGAAACCGTTCTGGTGAGCATTATGCACGCCAATAACGAAGTCGGCACCGTACAGCCGATCGCCGAAATCGCGGAAATCGTAAGAGCCGCGCGCTGTCCCGGCCGGCAAATCTATTTGCACTCCGATGGTGTGCAGGCTCCCGGGCGAATTCCTGTGGACATGGGCCGGCTCAAAGTGGACCTCTATTCTTTGAGCGCCCATAAAGTTCATGGGCCCAAGGGCTCCGGCGCGCTCTATGTCCGGAAAGGCGTTCGTCTTCCAGGGATTCAGTTGGGCGGTCGGCACGAGCGCGGGCGCCGGGCGGGTACCGAGAATGTAGCGGCTGCGGTAGCATTCAGCAAGGCGATGGAGCTTTCTGATTCCATCTACATACGGGATCAAGTAAAAGTTTTGCGCGATGAATTCGAGCGTAACCTCTTGAGCCGAATGGATGAAGTGGAGATCAATGGCGCTGCCGCCGAGCGGCTGCCCAACACCAGCAACCTGCATTTCCGGGGCGTTGACGGCCAAGCGCTTGTCATCGCGCTCGACCTGAAGGGATTCGCCGTTTCGAGCGGTTCCGCCTGCTCGAGCGGTTCAATCGAGCCGTCGCACGTTTTGCTAGCTATGGGCCGGTCGGCGAGCGAGGCGCGAAGCTCGGTGCGCTTCTCGTTTGGATCGGGGAATACTCTCGCGGAAGTTCACGCTCTCGCGGACGCCGTTATCTCGTCCGTTCGGCACCTTCGGGCTTCTCACCATGTACGCGAGGACGAGTATGTACCGGCCTGATCCACCGCCCCTTGCAAGCAAGGCCACCATCGCGGTCGCGATGTCGGGCGGCGTCGACAGTTCGGTAGTTGCGGGCCTGCTGCAGCGCGAAGGGCATGCCGTTGTCGGAATGACGATGCAACTATGGAACCAGCGGAGGCTGCCGGAACTGCAGCCGGAGCAGGGAACTACGGGCCGCTGCTGCTCGCTCGACGACGTTTACGATGCCCGAGCCGTCGCTTCTCAGCTTGGCATCCCATACTACGTAGTCAATTTCGAGCAGAGGTTCGAGGAGCAGGTCGTAAAGCCCTTTGTACAGGACTATCTCGAAGGCCGCACTCCCATCCCCTGCACATTGTGCAACAACTTCATCAAATTCGATCAGTTCCTAGACATGGCGGATGGCGTTGGCGCGGAGAAGATCGCTACTGGCCACTATGCGCGACTGTGCTACAACCGCAGTTCCGGGCGATATGAGATGCGCAAGAGCGTCGATACGGCAAAGGACCAGACCTACTTTCTGTGGGGCCTTACTCAGACGCAGCTGGCGCGCACGCTCTTTCCGCTTGGCGGCAAAGTGAAATCGGAAGTGCGCGAGCTCGCCCGCAACCTAAACCTTCCTGTGGCGGAAAAGAACGATAGCCAGGAAATTTGTTTTGTGCCCAATGGCGACTACGCCGCTTTCATCGACGCGTACTTCCTGGAGCAGGGAATTGAGCCGGACCGCATGCATGGCGACATCGTCTTAACTGACGGGAGAATAGTCGGACATCACGAAGGGACGCATCATTTCACTATCGGCCAGCGACGCGGGCTGCGTGTTGCGGCCGCTGAGCCGCTATACGTTATTGAAACCGACCCCCGCGCGCAGCGCGTTGTGGTTGGTGACAACACCCATCTGCTCCGATCGGCGCTCGCTGTCCGCGGCCTGAACTGGGTTTCGATTGCCGCTATCGCGGCTCCATTGAATGCGCAGGTAAAGATCAGAAACAAGCATGTCGCCGCGCCCGCCACGCTATTCCCAACTTCCGATTCCGGCCGAATCGAGATCCGCTTCCATGAACCGCAGCGCGCGGTCACTCCGGGCCAGGCGGCGGTGTTTTACGACGGCGACCTGGTATTGGGCGGTGGCTGGATCGAGTAGTCCATCCGCTACCCTGAGAACCTTGGCTAAACCTAAGAATGCGATCTCCACTGGCCTTGAATATGCCTTGGCGCAAGCGCTTCTTAATGTCCTGCGGGTCTCTCCGCGAAACTTTGCTCTTACAATCGCCTCGGCGTTCACCAGAGGGCTCGCTCTCGCCTTACCTAGACTCAGGCGCGTCGCTCTGAAAAACTTGAGCTTTGCGTTTCCGGATAGTAAGCCTATCGAGCGGCAGCGCATCGTCGATGGCGTGTTCGAAAGCCTTGCCCGGCTGCTTGTCGCATTCGCAAAGTTCCCCGCGCTGAATTCTTCGAACATTCACGCATGGATTCGGTACGAAGGTCTCGAGAATTATCAACGCGCAAAAGACAAGGGCCGCGGCGTTCTGATCGCAACCGCGCACCTGGGCAACTGGGAATTGAGCGCCTTTGCGCATGCCTTGATGACCGAGCCGATGTTCGTCATGGTCCGGGCGTTGGACAATCCGCTGGTGGACACGCTGGTCGAGGACCGGCGTCAACTTTCCGGCAATCAGCTTTTGTTGAAGAAAGACGTCGCGCTTTCCGTCGTTCGCGCTCTAAGAGCCAATGCTGCCGTCGGCATTCTAATCGATCAGAACACGGCGGCGGATGAGGGTGTGTTTATCGATTTCTTTGGAAAGAAGGCTTGCGCAGGAGTTGCCTTCGCCAAACTAGCGGCGCGGACGGGTGCAGCCGTGGTGCCCGGCTTCGCCTTCTGGGAGCACTCTGAAAACAAATACGTCCTGCGGTTCTATCCCGAACTCGAAATGTCAGGCGATGCCGGGCGAGATACCCAAAAAATCCACACCGAAATCGAACGTCACATCAGAGAATACCCCGAGCAATGGATGTGGATTCACAGGCGCTGGCGAACCCGCCCGCCAGGTGAAGAATCCATCTATTGAGACTCCGATCTCCGTTCTGAGGAAG
Source organism: Bryobacteraceae bacterium (assembly GCA_049585195.1). Taxonomy (GTDB): domain Bacteria; phylum Acidobacteriota; class Terriglobia; order Bryobacterales; family Bryobacteraceae; genus KBS-96. The sequence goes on from JBAUZG010000047.1 coordinate 14,994, forward strand.
GCCAGTCGTTCACTGGCCCGGTTTCCCTGAATAGCGGGTCTAACATAGTACACGGTAGTTGCTTGCGCGCTCCGCTGCTTCTGTGGGCTCTGGTCTTGCTGGCGCGTAGCGGGCTGGGAGAAGTTGTGGTTTCCGGCCGCGTGCTGGACGAACGTGGCTCGCCCGTTGCGAATGTGCAGCTTGGAGTGACCTCCGCGTCTGAGCCCAGGATTTTGACGACTGGCTCAACGGACTCAACCGGCTCGTTCAAGCTGAAGCTTGATTCTCCCGGCGCTTACCTGCTCAACGCTTCGAAGGAGGGATATTTCGAGATCAAACGCTATCGCTTCAGCGCGATGGAATCGCCAACCGAGCTGCTTCTAACCATGAACCAGGTGCGGGAAGTCTTTCAATCGCTCGATGTAAACGGCACGCCTTCGCCGTTGGATCTGGACCATTCGGGCACGGAAGAACGGCTCAGCGGCACAGACATTAACGACATGCCGTTCCCGTCTACGGACAACCTACGAAATGCTTTGCGATTCATGCCCGGCGTCGCACAGGACCAGGAGGGGCGGCTTCACTTTCAAGGCGGCGCGGAATGGCAGACCAACTATATGCTCGAAGGCTTTCGGATCGGCGATCCGATTGACGGTACGTTCACCGCACGAGTGGGAGTTGAAGGCGTCCAAAGCGCGGCCTTTCTCGGCGGAAACTATTCTCCGGAGTATGGCTACGGGTCCGCGGGAGTTCTTCAGATCCGCACTGAACCAGGCTCGAACACGCTGCGCTATTCAGCCACCGACTTCGTTCCCGGGGTCGATACAAGCGGTGGGCTGCATATCGGCAACTGGGCTCCGCGCGCTGCCGTGTCCGGGCCTATCGTTCGCGATCGCGCTTGGTTTTCCGACAATATAGACGGCGTCTATAGCCAGCTCTATGTTCCGGCGCAGCCGGCCGGAGCGAATTACAGCAATCAGTGGAGCGCCAGCAATCTTCTTCATACGCAATGGAACATTACTCCGTCGAATCTTCTGTTTGGCGACTTCATGATGAATCTCCAGACCCTGGATTATGTTGGCCTCGCTCCCCTCACTCCCATTTCCGCCACCCAGGACCAGCGTTACCGTGAATGGCTTTTCGGAGTGAAAGATCAGCAAACGTTTGCGGGCCGGTTTGTAGTCGAAGTCGGGTTCGCGCGGCAGGACGTGTTCCGGCGTATGATTCCGCAAGGCGACGAGCCATACATTATCACGCCATTGGGAGAGCAAGGTAATTATTTCATCAATGCGACGCAAACTGCCAGCCGCGACGAGCTTATGACGAATGTGTTTTTTCCAGTGTGGCACTGGCTCGGCACGCACCAGCTCAAATTTGGAGCCGAGGGATTCCGCACGCACTACGATGGACAGTACCAACGCACTTCGCTCGAATACCAGGCGCTCGACGGCCAATTGCTTTCGAGAACAACTTTCGCCGGAAATGGCCAATTTACTGTTCCAGAAGTCGAAACCGGGGCTTACGCGATGGATCAGTGGAAACCCTGGACTCGAACGATGATCACGCTAGGGGTTCGCCAGGACTGGGACGAACTCGTCCGTAGGAGCACGTGGTCTCCGCGCGTTTCCATCTCCGCCGCGCCGTTTTCAACGCGCACTCGCATTTCAGCCGGTTTTGCGGTGACGGTTGATGCGACGAGCCTGCAGCAATTCAGCCAGCCGCGCGATCAATTGTCGGTCTTGACCGACTACGGCTCGAACGGCGAACCAATCGGTCTGCCAATAGCTGAGGTCTATACGATTCCCCGCGGCTTGGCCGCGCCCAAGTACAACAACTGGACGGCCGGGTTAAATCAGGACTTGAAGCACAACCTGTTCTTCACAGCGAGGTATCTTGCCAAGCGGGGCAATCACGGGCTTACTTACGCCTCCGCGCCCTTAACCGATCCGGCAGTCGCGGCGTATGTCGAGCAGACCGTGGGCATACCTGTAACGATAGAAAACTTCACCCTGACCAATCTGAAGCGCGACCGTTACGATTCGGCCGAGTTCACAGTGCACCAGACGTTTGCCGGTCAATACCAGTGGATGGCGAGCTATGTACGATCCAGCGCGGTCTCAACTGCCGTTTTTAACCAGAGTATCGACCAGCCATTGAACATCCAAAATAATTTCGGCCCTCTGCCCTGGGATGCTCCAAACCACTTCATCAGTTCAGCGTTCTTTCCCGTATTTTCGAAGAATTGGGCAATTGCTTCTATGATCGATCTGCGTTCCGGGTTCCCCTATTCGGTGCAGGACGAGATGGGAAATGTAGTGGGAGAGGTAAATTCGCACCGTTATCCCCTTAACTTCGACCTGAATCTGCATGTTGAGCGGAGGTTTGAATTTCGTGGTCACCGCTTTGCGCTTCGCGTTGGCGTCAACAACCTCACCGATCATAAGAACCCGACGGCCGTTTACAATACCATCGGTACGCCGCAGTTTGGGGAGTTCATTGGCGACGAAGGCCGGCATTTTGTGCTGCGCATTCGCTTCTTCGGGAAAGGGAAGTAGAAGTGAAAAATCCCTGGATCGCGATGCAGGCAGTGGTTTTTCGCGCTTGCCTGGCATCAGTTCTCTTTCTCGCGACCGGCTTTGGCCGGCAGTCCCCATCGCCACAGACCTACCGCTTGTCCGGAACGGCTGTAGACAGCGAAACGCGTTCACCACTGCCAGGAACGGAAGTGCAGGTTTCGCCCATCGGCAAGCCGGATTTGATTGAGAGCGTAATAGCGGATGCGAACGGGCGTTTTGAATTCAGCAATCTTTTCGCCGGCAAATATTCGTTAGAGGCTGTGCGGTCGGGCTACCTGCGATCGTCGTTTGAACAGCATGGTCGTTACAGCACGGCCGTAGTTGTGGGGCCGGGGCTTTCCGCTACCGACCTGATCTTTCCTCTTAAACGAAAGGCGTCCATTTCGGGCACGATTACCGATCAGGATGGTGAACCGGTGCCCCATGCGACTGTCGAGGCGCTACGCCAAAGTGTTGTGGAGGGGCTCAGAGCCATCACGGACGCTGGCTCGGGCAACGCTGGTGAAGATGGCAAATACCGGATCGGAGGTCTCGAGTCCGGAACTTACTTTCTGGTGGTTACCGCTCAGCCGTGGTACTCGCAGCAGGCTATCGCTAGCGAACACGAGTTGTCGGTCGTGGGAAGAATTCCAACGGAGAATGCCCCGGATAGCAAACTCGACGCGGCTTATCCAGTCACTTACTATCCTGGTGTGAGCGATGACTCCGAGGCGGCTCCAATTCAGTTGCTCGCGGGAACGCACTCGGAAGCTAATTTGAGTCTAACGGCCACGCCCGCGGTCCACGCGATCGTTCCACGCAGCGGCGGCGTGAATGCGCGGCTTGAAGCTGTCAACCATTGGGGCGCCTCCATTCCTCTGCGATCTGTGTTCTTCAACCGGCAAGGGCAGGTTTTCACGGTTGCGCCGGGCCGCTATGAGCTGTCGGCTGGATGGCGCGACTCGGCTGGGCAGCATTCTGCGCGAAAAATTATCGAGATTGGTGGAAGTGTTACCATCGACCCCGCCAGTTTGGACGATCAACGGTCCGTGTTTGCTTCTCTAGGCGATGCTTTTAGCAGCGCTCGACTGTCACCATCAAACCTGGCGCTGAGGGATTTGTCGACTTTGCGTATTCTGCGTCCCGTGTCCAGCTCAAAGGGACAGGCACGCTGGTCCGCGCAGGAACTCACTTCAGGGCGCTACGAGCTTTTCTTCTCCGGCCCAGAGGATTTCTATGTCGAGCGCGTGACTGCCACGAACGCGAAGGTCATGGGGCGAACTATCGAGTTCGGCGCCGATGGCCCAGTTCAAATTCAGGTGAGGCTCGGGCGCGGCACGGCCCTTCTGAACGGCACGGTGAAGCAAAATGGCGCACCCGCCGCGGGAGCAATGGTCCTGATGCTGCGCGACGATTTTCCCTATGCTCCTTCGCTGATACGCCGGGACCAGAGCGACAGCGACGGCACATTTTCGCTAGCCAATATTGTTCCCGGTTCGTATACTCTGCTTGCTCTGCCTTCCGACGACAATTTGGAATATGCGAGAGCCGACGTCATGCAGCGCTATCTCTCTAAGGGCAAGAGAATTTTGATTGCTCCCTCGGGACGTTACAGCGAGACAATAGAGTTAACCGGCGACAATCCGTAACTAACGCTCCATCCCCGGCGTAATGTCGGATGGACGCATAAACGCACTCATGCAGACCATCAAGCTGAAACATCTCGCCGCCATACGCTGGTTTCACTGGATTAATTTCCCCATTCTTTTCCTGATGATCTGGAGCGGACTGCTCATCTACTGGGCGAACGATGTATATCAACTTGGTCCCATTCATTTCTTTCCCGATTTTGTGTACCGGATGTTGAAGCTCGATCACCGGCTTGCGGACGGCATGGCGCTTCACTTCTTGTTCATGTGGATTTTTGTTCTGAATGGCATTGCGTATGTGACATACACATTGGTTTCGGGAGAATGGCGATTTCTTGTGCCTCGATCCTGGTCCGCCTTTCGCGATGCCTGGCACGTCATGCTCCACGATGCGGGAATCAGAAAACAATTACCCGCGCAGGAGAAATACAACGCCGCGCAGCAGATTACGTACACGGCGATTGTGGCGATGGGCGCCGGTTCGTTCGTTACGGGCCTTGCGATCTACAAGCCCGTGCAACTCTGGTGGATCACGGCTCTGTGCGGCGGCTATGAGTTTGCCCGCCTGATTCATTTCACGCTTACGATGGGTTACATCGCATTCTTCGTGGTTCATATTGCTCAGGTGGTTCGAGCGGGCTGGAGTAATTTCCGGTCGATGATCTCGGGCTACGAGCCGGACCGCGCCGTTGGAGCCTCGCATGAATAACAAGCGCCAGCGCGTAATAAACCTGCCCTCGGCTGATGCGGAGCGGTTTCTCAAACGCCACACGCGTCGCTCGTTCTTAATTGCTGGGGCAGCGGCGGTAGCGGCGCTAGGTGGTTACGAATGGATACGTACGCGCCGGTTGGAGGAGATGGTTCCATGGCCGCAGCGCGGCGTGCTGCGGTTCAATGAGACCCTGGCCCATGGCTATCTAAGCGATAACCGTCTTGCTCCGAGTTACAGCGCCGCCGATATCCGTCCGCTCAAGCCCAACGGCGATTACGGGCTCGATGAGGACGTAGACGTCGATTCGTGGCGGTTGGGCTTGGATACCGGGCTTCACACTCCCGCGTTAACACTTACTCTGGCCGACGTAAAATCTCTCCCGCGCGTAACACAGATCATAAAATTCCACTGTATTGAAGGATGGAGCACAGTGGTCGAATGGACGGGAGCGCGCTTCGCCGATTTCACGCGCCGCTATTTTCCCGTCGGCGCTCAGCTTCCGGCGTACGTTTACATGGAAACTCCGGACTCGCAATACTATGTTGGGCTCGATATGAAAAGCGCCCTTCATCCGCAAACGCTTCTCTGTTACGAGATGAACGGCCAACCTCTCGAGGACGAGCACGGCGCGCCGCTGCGTCTCGTCATTCCTGTGAAATACGGTATCAAGAGCATCAAACGCATTGGCCTGATCCGGTACGCCGATTCGCGGCCGAAGGATTATTGGGCGGAACAGGGGTACGATTGGTTTGCGGGTCTTTGATCGGTGACGAACAGCCACGGAAAACTCTTTGCAGGATCGTCCGGATACGCGTATACGAGTTGGAAACCGGATTTCTATCCGAAGAATGTTCCCGCAACCAAGTTCCTCGAGTACTATGCCTCGCGCCTGAACGTTGTCGAGGTGAACTATACCTTCCGGCAGCTTGCAAAAGCTTCGACGTTCGAGAAATGGGTGAATTGCACTCCGGCTGGCTTCGTTTTCGCGCCGAAGGCTCACAATAAGATTACGCATCTTCTACGGCTGAAGAACGCCGAAGAGTTTACGCGAGTTTTTCTCGACTCGCTCGAACCGCTGCGCGCGAGCGGGAAGCTCGGCCCCATCCTGTTTCAGCTTCCGCCGAATTCGAAATGCGACCTCGATCTTTTGAAGGCGTTCGCGCACAAGCTGCCTGCGAATGACCGTTACACGTTCGAGTTCCGCCACGAAAGCTGGTTCAACGAGGATGTCTTTGCAGCACTCAAAGACGCGAATATCGCCTTATGTTTCGCCGAGAGCGAGGAGCGGGATACGCCCGAAGTAGCCACGGCCGATTTCGTTTACTTTCGGCTTCGAAAACCGGAATATAGCACGGTTGAGCTTGACGCTTTATCGGCGAAAATCGCGAACTACCGCGAGAGCGGAGTGAACATTTACGCGCTATTCAAGCACGAGGAAACGCCGGCGGGGGCATTCTGTGCGGAACGGCTACTTGGAAACCAGCGTTCCAAGGCATCCGCTTAGCTGTGACGCTGTTCACTTAAGCTCTGGGGTGGGGCGGACGATCGGTTTATGTCGTCTGCCTGCTTCGGTGAGCACTGGCAGACCACAAAAGGCGATGGTCCGCCCCACAAAGTGGATTCGGTAAGACAGCTCAGGTATAACCCGAGTTATACTGTGAGTATGAAAACTGCGGTCTCCGTCCCGGATGAACTGTTTCGACGGGCGGAGGCAACGGCCCGTCGCCTTCGGGTTTCGAGAAGCGAGTTGTACGCCAAGGCGATTGCGGAGTTTCTGAATCGACAGGACGGAAAATCCATCACGGAACGCCTGAACGACGTGTATTCACGGCAGCCGGCGAAAGTAGATGCCGGATTGCACCGTGCCCAACTAGAATCGTTTGAAGAAGACGCTTGGTAGAGTGAGCGAAATTCGCCGCGGCGAGATCTGGTGGGCGGATCTTCCGCAACCCCGTCGCTCCGAACCTGGATATAGGCGGCCGGTGCTTGTTATACAATCCGACCCTTTCAACCTCAGCCGGATTCAAACCGCAATTGTGGCCGTTATCACCTCGAACGTAGAACTCGCCCACGCTCCGGGGAATGTCCTGCTGCCCGCGCGCTCTGCTGGCCTGACCCGCGACTCAGTTGTGAACGTCTCGCAACTTCTGACGCTCGACCGAAGTTTCCTGACCGAATATGCCAGCACGCTATCGGCACGTCTGCAACGGTCCGTTGATGAAGGCTTGCGAACGGTTTTGCATCTCTAGCAGGATCGCGCCACTCACAGAGGTTGAATCGGCGGACGCCATCGTCCGACAAGCCGACTATACGTCAAAGTGGAATACTCTACGCTGCGCTGTCAGGCAGGAGAATCCTGGTCTGAGCGCCTCCGGCAAACCGATGCTCGGCTGTTCCCGTCAGCAGGTAACAGAATCACCCTGTGCAACCTGCGCCAACAGCATAACCTCCGATTCTGTGAGAAGTGGAGCACATCGATCCTCTTGTAGCCACAGAATGGTCGCCTCCTTTGCACGGTCAAGCGATAACTTTGCCAAGCCAACGTCGAGCAACTCATACTTCACAAGAATCTCTTCTACCCAGCGCCACATCTGAACGAGATGCTGCGCTAGATCGACCCACCCAGCTGCGAAGACGACTGGGTCAGATAACGGGCCCAGCCGTATGTGCTCCGGAAGTACATAGCTGCCTGCGAACCTTGGATGCCCGCCTACTTGGCAGTGCTTGGCGTACTCATCCGGACGAAACCGGCCGCCACAGCGCTCGCGCATTCGCGCTGGCTGGTACTCCTTCTTCACTGCGTCCAAATCGGATGACGCCCATTTGGACGGTTCGTCTCCGTCCAGGGCAAACAGGCATAGAAGATATTCGATCTCAACTACTTGGCGAACAAGCGCAGCCGCACCATATCGGTTGTTGTCACGCAACAGTAAGCCGGCACCACGAGCGGTCTCGCCACCCATCTGAATCGCTGCAGCGATTGCCCGGCGCGGCTGTTCCGCAAGTCCAAAGGCCCAGAGCACAGCGCCAGTGGCAGAGAGGGCTTCAGCCAGCGTCCTGCAGGTTGACTCGCGTAGCACAGCGGCATGCGGGTTGCTAAGCTGCGAAATGTAGTTCTCCATTGCGTCTCGCATGCGACGCCCGTTACTCCTTAAGCAATATCGTATGAAATCCGCTCGGTCGGCCACACGCCGATCACCCGCCGGTAGTCGGCAAGGATAGATCTATCGTGTGTAGGTTTTCAAGTTTCCGTCTAACGCGCCGGTCGTAGAGTGAAGTTGCCTGGCAGCCCCGAAACCTTGTCCGCTAGAGCCACCGTATGCTCTCAAGCTGGATCGCCAGGGCCGCTCGGCGTCCATGATGGGTTAAGTGAACAGCATTGAAAAAAGGCTAGCTTTTAGGCTAGCCTAACTTCGTCACAACCACTCCCTGGCGGTCGTGGCTCGGACACGAAGCTTGTGGATTCAACTGTTTGGCCGAGCCGCGCACGCAAGTAAGCGGTCCGGTGACGAAGTTCGGCTAGAGAGCGGCTAGAGAGACGTGCGCTGAAAGTCATCGGCCATTTCTTCGCCGACGCCTCCGAACGCCGAATTGATTTCGCCGGCACGCTGCAGAGCAGCCTCAATATGAGGCAGGATGTTCTCGCGTCCTATGTGCTCCACAAAATCGGTCCTATGAAGCAGTTGTGCCGGCTGATCGCGCGCTCCGCACAACAGGAGCGTTCTGCCAGACCTTTGCAGGCGCTTTGCGAACACTTCGAGCGCATGGAGGCCGGTTGCATCGATCGCCGTCATGTTACGCAGCCGCACAATCACAACGGAGGGAAAGGCGCTGAGGTCAGCGGTCGCCTCCACAAGCTTCTCCGTGGTTCCAAATAAAAAGGGCCCGTGTATTCGCAGAATAGCGACGTACCAGGGAACCTGTTTGTCCTGCAGCACGTGCGGACGACCATCGCGAATGTATTCCTCAGTTACGGGTGCAACTGTAGTTGTTTGTGAGATCCGGTAAATGTACAAAAGCGCTGCCAGAATCATGCCAACCTCGACTGCTACCGTGAGATCGGCCAGCACCGTGAGCGCAAATGTGGCGGCCCAGACGGCTATGTCCGCCTTCGAGAGCCTCACGATCGTCCCGATCTCGCGCCACTCGCCCATGTTGTAGGCAACCACAAAGAGAACCGCTGAAAGAGCAGCCAATGGGACAAAACGGGCGAGAGGAGCCGCCACCAGCACAATAGTCAGCAGCGTCGCGGCATGGATCACGCCTGCAATGGGCGTTCTGGCGCCTGCCCGGATGTTCGTCGCGGTGCGCGCAATCGCCCCTGTCGCTGGAATGCCGCCAAACAAAGGTGACGCGAAATTGGCAACACCCTGTGCCACCAGCTCCACGTTGGAATTATGCCTGGTTCCACTCATGCTGTCGGCAACCACCGCTGAAAGGAGGCTCTCGACAGCAGCCAGAAGCGCCACCGTCACGGCCGAGGGAAGTAACGGCAGCATCTGGCCAAATCTGAATTCAGGGATGGAAAATTTAGGAAGGCCAGTAGGAATTCCTCCGAACTTGCTTCCGATTGTCTCAATGGGAAGGTGCAGCCAAACAACGAAAATCGTGCATGCCAGCATTGCCACAATCGAGCCGGGAATTCGCTTGGTGAAATGCGGCAGAAGAATTACGATTGCGAGAGACGCCACGGAAATCGTAAGAGCTGGCCAACTAATCGTGCCAATATGCACGAAGAGAACCGTCATGCGCGAAACAAATGCGGTCGGCACCTCGCCCGTCTTTAGTCCCAGGAAATCTTTTATCTGAGTGGAGGCGATCAGCAGTGCGATGCCGTTAGTGAAGCCAATCGTCACTGGCCGGGGAATGAATTTGACCGCCGCTCCAAGGCGCGTCAGCCCCATCACAACGAGCATTGCGCCCGCCATCACCGTCACGAGTGCCAGGCCAGACGCTCCGAATTTCGCGACAATGCCCGCCACGATCACTACGAACGCTCCTGTCGGCCCGCCAATTTGCATGCGAGAGCCGCCGAGAGCCGAAATCAGGCAGCCTGCGACGATAGCCGTATACAGTCCCGCCTGAGGCGTCACACCCGATGCGATGCCGAAGGCCATCGCCAGTGGTACTGCGACCAGCCCGACGGTCAACCCCGCCAGCAGGTCTGCACCGAAATCCTGTCGTGAATAGGCGCGTAAGCAGCGCACCGATTCCGGCAGCCATTGCTCTGAAAGTTTCATTTACGGGTCTTCTCGGCTTTGTCGATCGCCTTAAGAGTTGCCAGCACGTCGCTCATATGGGCATGAAAATAGCGGCGCATAATATCGAGAACTTCGATGATGAGAGGATCGCGCACGGAGTAGAAAACCTGATTACCTTCCTTGCGGTTGACGAGAATATTTTTCGCCCTAAGCACGGCGAGATGCTGCGAGGCGTTTGCCTGTTCGATACCGAGCCGTTCAATCAGGGCGCCAGCCGATAGCTCGCCATGTCGCAGTTGTTCGACGATTGCTATGCGTGTGGGGTGGGCCAGAGCCTGGAAGAAGTCGGCCTTGAACTGGCGGATTGCATCCTGCATTTATTTGTGATTTGTTGCTTGATAATATTCGAAATATCGAATATACCATAAAGCTACACTTTTAAGCCGGCAGGTTTTTTCCGAGAACTGAAGCGTTGAGAGGTTGGGCTGGTGAAACCTTCAGGCGGACGACGTCGCCAATTTGCCGCCCTTGACGAGCGGACGGCCGCGCCCCTCACACTATCGTTTAGGGACTCCATCACGCTAAACTCCTATTATTTCCGCATCATCTCAACCGGAGCCACCAAATCGAATGTCCGCATCGTATCGTCCCTACACGCCCTTCATTCGTCAATCACTTTTACCGATAACCGCGCTGGGTGTCTTTTTCCTGGCGCTCCCGACCACGCTTGTCGCTCAATCGGTGCCGCCAGCGCTCGAATCTCCCCCTGCGCGACCGCCACAGAAGGGCCCACACGGGGAGAAGCTCGTTGGTATGCCGAAGTTTCATGACCCAGCGCCGTATGACATTGACGAGCACACAGGCTACAAGCAGATCTTTGACGGTAAGACTTTCACCGGATGGGATGCCGATCCCAGCATCTGGCGCATCGAAGACGGGGTCATGGTGGGCGAAACCTTCGAAGGCAAGCCAAAGGGCAACAACTACATCGTGTATCGCGGCGACAAACCACGCGACTTCGACCTGAAGCTGCAAATGAAGATCGAAAAAGGCGGTGGTGGCGGCATTCAATACCGAAGCGTCACCGGCGTACCGTGGACGCGACCGCCACCCGCTGGCCAGCCGCCGTATGACCTCAAGTTCATGATGACTGGCCCGCAGGCAGACTTCTGGTTCCCAGTTACTGCGCGATCTGCGTCGTACACGGGCCAGTGGTACTCGGAAAACACGATGCAGGGCATCCTCGCGTATCGCGGCCAGGTAACGCAGGCGCTGCCCGGCCAGACCAACCGCCTTGTTGCCAATATCGGCGACAAGCAGGCGCTAGGTGGCTATGTGAAGGTCAACGAATGGAACGAGTACGAGATCATCGCGCGTGGTGGCGTGATGATGCACATCATGAATGGCCAGCTAATGGCGGTCTTCATCGATGACAATAAAGACTCAATCAATAACGAACCGGGACTGATCGGCTTCGAGATCGAAAGCCAGCCGTGCAAGATTTCTGTGCGCGATATCTGGCTCCGTAAGTTTGACTAGTTGCATGTTGGCACAAATCCCTGGTTCGATAACGAGACCGCCGCGGCGCTTCAATGTGCCATAGTAGCGATCACGCTTCGCCGTGAGGATCGACCTGTTCGGCAAAGAGCTGCGCGAACAGGTTCATGTCGCGCGCGAGCATCTGGTCGTACAACTTAGCATTTTGCGGATCGGCCGCAATGATTGGTCCAAGCGCTACTTCCACATCGTCCAGGCTTTTGATCATGCCGAGCTGTTCGGCCGCAATCAGCGCCGCGCCCCGGCTCGACGCTTCCGGTTCCAGACATTCGACGATCGACCGCCCAAGCGCATCCGCCATCATTTGCCGCCAGGCTTTGGAAGCCAGCAAACCGCCGCCCGAAGCAATCACCTGGGCTGGAGCCGGATAAGCTTCGAGAAACAGAGAATAAATCTGCTTGAAGCGGAGGGAAACTCCCTCGAGCGCCGCCTGAAGTATGTCGGTTGGTGTTGTGGACAGGCTCATTCCAGCGAGAACGGCTCGAAGGTCCGGCCGCCAATACGGCGAACGCTCCCCGGCGAGAAACGGGAGCATCGTTAAGCCGTGCGAGCCGGGCTGGCGCTTCTGGATCTGCGATTCGGCATTGCCGGGAAGATTGAATGTTTTGCTCACCCAGCGAAACACCTCGCCGCCATTTGAAAGTGCGCCGCCCAGGATATACCGTTCCCGGTTCACGCGGTAGCACCAAAGCCCGCTAGGAATCTGGATGGATGCGCCGCGGATAACCACGCGCATCGCGCCGCTCGTACCCACCATCAGCGCCAGACGGTCGCGAGTGGTACTTCCACTGCCAACGTTGTTGCAGGCGCCATCACCATAGGCCGGGCACCAGGGGATGCCGTCGAACAGAGGCCAGCGCGATGCGAACCCCTGTTTCAGCGAGCGGGCAGGTTGGTCAAGCGTATCCACAGGCGCAAGCTGATCTTCTTTTATGCCGATGAACTCGATCAATTCTTCGTCATACGCGTTTTCGCGCTGCTTCCATAGCCCCGATGCCGAAACCATCGAAGTAGACTCCGCGCCTTTTCCATGCAGATTGGCGAGAAAATATTCGCCAAACGAAATCCAGCGTGCCGTTCGCGAAAAAGCCATTGGGTTCGTTTGTTTCAGCCACAGCAGCTTGGCCGGCCAGTAACTGGTGTGGAGAACGCAGCCGGTTCTCTGGCGAACCTGGGCGGCGTCGAATCGTTTCCGGAGCTGACCCACCTGAGGCGCGGAACGGGTATCGAACAGGTGAATAATCGGCGTGGACGGTTTCCCGTTCGCATCCACGCCCAAGAACGAATGCCAGAACGTGCTCATAGCGACGGCCGAAGCTCGCAAACCCTCCTGAGCCATTTGGCCATGTAGCTCGTCGAGACAATTGGCCGTCAATTTCAACAGGAGGTCCGGATCGATTTCAACTCCGCCATCGGCCGTGGTCGTGATGTCATATTTGTTCTGAAGGCCGAGCCGCTCGTGGTGGCGGAAGCGACAGTCGAACAACAAGGCTCGGACGCTCGACGTTCCCACGTCGACGCTTACAATGTTGTCGTTGGCAGATAGGTTGCTCGACGGCGTAGCGGAAGTCATTTCTCGCTATAGTATTGCGCCTCCAGGAACCTCTCTCGGAGTCGCGGTTTCTGGCGGAGCTGATTCCGTGGTTCTGCTGCATGTTCTGCGCCGTCTGTCTTCAGTGTTTGGCTTTTCCCTGCGCGTTGGGCACGTGAATCATCGCCTACGAGGCCGGGAATCCCAAGACGACGAGCAGTTCGTTCGCGATTTGGCCCGTGAACTTCAAATTGAAATCGAAGTTGTTCAGGCTCCCGTGGCAGATCCTGGGGGGAATTTGGAGCAGATGGCGCGAGACTTGCGCCGAAGCGCCTTTCTTGCTTGGATCGCGAGCGGGGTGGTCGATCGCGTCGCCCTCGGCCACACGCGCAGCGATCAGGCCGAGACGGTGCTATTCCGGTTGCTGCGCGGGACCGGGTTAACAGGTTTGGCGGGCATGCGCTACGTTTCCGAGGAAGGTTTCGTTCGCCCGCTTCTGTTCCTCACCCGGGAAGAAGTAAGAGCTTGGGCCGCCGAGCGGCAGCTGCAATGGAGAGAAGATTCTTCGAATCAGGACGCGCGCTTCCGCCGCAATTTCATCCGAAGCGAGCTTTTGCCGTTCATTAAGAGTTCGCTAAACCCGGCCATTGAAACGGCGCTGGCTCGATCGGCAGAACTGGCGCAAGCCGAAGAAGACTATTGGGACGATTGGATCGACGGGCATTTCAAAGCGTTTGCGAAACAAACTCATCACGGTTGGCTGTGTGACCTTAACTACATGAATACGCAGCACGTTGCCGTCCGGCGCAGGCTGCTCAGAAAATGCTTTTCGATGGCGAAAGGCGACCTCCGGCTGATCGATAGTGCACACGTGGACGCGGTGCTCGCGATCTGCCGTTCATACGAGGGGCATGACCGCGTGCAGATTCCAGGAATTGATGCGCTTCGCTCGTATCAAACCCTGCGAATTGCGGAGATCGGGAAAGCCGCGCCACCGCCACGCCGTTATCAGGTACCGGTCATTCCAGGCCAGGAAATCGATCTGCCGTTTTACGCGGGAAAAATCTCTCTGCAGCTATCGCCGGCTGTGTCCGCAAACCTCCAAAACTGTGCTAACTTTTTAGATGTAAAGGACCGTAGCGAAACTGTAAACCTGAGCTCGACTGCGCTGGGGGGTACGGCAGCTCTAGAGCAGCTTGTAATCAGGAATTGGGAGCCGGGAGACAAATATCAACCCTCGGGTCACCAAAGCGTCAAGAAAATAAAGGAGTTATTTCAGGAAAACCGGGTTCTCCTATGGGAGCGCCGGCACTGGCCGGTGCTTGACCTGAATGGGGAAATCATCTGGGTGCGGCGTTTCGGACCTGCTGCCAAGTTTGAGATGGAACAAGATCAAGCCTCTGCGGTGTCTCTTACATATGTCGCGACACCCTGAATCAAACGCTGCAATCTCAACGTCTGACAGTTTAGCTATCAGTGTTTCCTGGAGACGTATGCCCACGTCTAGCCGGCAGGTTTCCGGTGAGCGAAAGGTAAGTTCATGAATTCAAATGTAAAAACGGCTGTGTTCTGGATTGTCATCCTATGCGCCGTTGTTCTGGTATGGATGGCGGTTCGGACCGGCCGAGGACCCGCTCCGAGAAACCTGGCGGTTTCTGAATTTGTTTCCCTCGTTCAAGACGGCAAGGTTAAAGATGTCAATATCACCGGCTCGGATGTGCAAGGCACGCTGGTAGATAACACGACGTTCCACACACAGATTCCGCCCAATGACTCCGAAATCTGGAAAATTCTCCGGGAGAAAAGTGTCAAGTACAACTGGAAGGAATCGGCCGGAAACGGTTGGATCGGCATCCTGTTTAACGCGATTCCAGTGCTGATTCTTCTCGGGCTATGGATATTCATGATGCGCCAGATGCAGAGCGGGGGCAACAAAGCGCTCAGCTTTGGGAAGAGCCGGGCGCGGCTCCACTCCTCGCAACAGAAGAAAGTTACGTTCAAGGATGTCGCGGGCGTCGAGGAAGCCAAAGAGGAGCTTCAGGAGATTATCGAATTTCTGCGTGAGCCGCAGAAATTTCAAAAGCTCGGCGGCCGAATTCCCAAAGGCGTGTTATTGATTGGCCCTCCCGGCACTGGGAAAACGTTGCTTGCGCGCGCGATCGCAGGCGAAGCGAATGTTCCGTTCTTTTCAATCTCGGGCTCCGATTTTGTGGAAATGTTCGTAGGCGTCGGTGCAAGCCGGGTTCGCGACCTGTTCGAGCAAGGTAAGAAGAATGCGCCCTGCATTATTTTCATCGACGAAATCGACGCCGTGGGCCGGCATCGCGGAGCTGGCCTTGGCGGCGGGCACGACGAGCGCGAGCAAACGCTGAACCAATTGCTGGTTGAAATGGACGGATTTGAATCGAACGAGGGCGTAATTTTGGTGGCGGCCACAAACCGCCCGGATGTGCTCGATCCGGCCCTGCTGCGACCAGGCCGGTTCGACCGCCGTGTCGTTGTGGACCGTCCGGACGTACGCGGCCGTGAGAGCATTTTGAAAGTTCACACCAAGAAGGTACCGCTATCCGACGATGTAGAACTTTCGGTAATCGCCCGTGGCTCACCTGGTTTTGCTGGAGCCGATCTGGCCAACTTGGTCAATGAAGCCGCGCTGCTTGCGGCTCGCCAGAATCGCAAAGTGGTCACACAGGCCGATTTCGAGCTGGCGAAGGACAAGGTTCTGATGGGCGTTGAACGCAAGAGCCTGATCATGAACGATAAGGAAAAGCGGACGACGGCGTACCACGAAGCGGGCCACGCAGTCACGGCCGCGCTGCTCGAGCACGCCGACCCGCTGCATAAGGTCACCATCATTCCTCGCGGCATGGCACTTGGATTGACCATGCAACTTCCGCTCGACGACAAGCTTTCGCACGACAAGAACTATCTGGAAGCGCAGCTTGCCATTCTGATGGGCGGCCGCATTGCGGAGGAAATTTTCCTTCATCAGTTGACGACGGGAGCCCGCAACGACATCGAGCGCGCAACCGAAATGGCTCGCAAGATGGTTTGCGAGTGGGGCATGAGCGAGCTCGGGCCATTGAGTTTCGGCAAGCAGGACGAGCAGATCTTCCTCGGCCGCGAAATCGCCCAGCATCGCGACTACAGCGAATCCACCGCGATCCGAATTGACGATCAGGTTCGAAAGCTGGTGGAAGACGCCTACAGCCGTTCCCGCCGGATTATCGAAGAGCGGTCGGACGCGCTTGTCCGGGTAGCCGAGGCGTTGCTCGAGCGCGAAGTGCTGGACGGCGCCGAAGTGCTCGATCTCATCAATGGCAAAGAGCTGCCAAAGTTCGAATCACCGAAGCGCCCGAGCGGCGGGACTACGCAGCCGGTCATCGCTCCCTCGCCCGCGCCGAATCCCGTTCCGGGGCTCCTGGGCGGCGAAAGCCCACAGCCAGCCTAAGATCGTTTCAAAGTTGCGTAACGAAGCCGGGCCTCAAGCCCGGCTTCTTCTATTTATGGCGTGTTCGGCGCGATCGTGAAACAATAAGCAGTGTTCCCACTCTTTAGCCGCATGTCACCCAGATTTATAAGGCTTTTCGCCGCCGCCGCTGTCTTTTCCGGTTCATTGCTGAATGCTCAATCGAAGCAGCAGACCGATCCGACGTACCATCCCGATCCGATGTACAGCAAGTCGCAGAAGAAAAAAATGGACAAGTACCGGATGGTTCACGGCATCGTCAAGGACGAGCGGGATAACCCTCTAAAGGGCGCACTGGTGAATCTCAAGAATCTGAAAACGAATCAGACGACAACCTATATCACGAAAGCCGACGGCAAATACACATTCGATGAATTGAGCCGTGAACAAGACTATGAGATCAGCGCGGCGTTTTCCGGCAAAACCACGCCGGTAAAGAAGCTCAGCCACTACGATCCGCAAACGGATAGCATGCGCATTTTGAGCTTCGCGGATCCGGACGACGTGCCGGTACAGGCCGTAAATAAGAAATAGCCCGGCAGCGAAATGAGCATAGACGAACGGCTCGAGTTCTTAATGAAGTCAACGGAGTCCCTGCATGCGTCAGTGCAGGAACTGCACGGGATTGTGCAGGAGCACACGAGGCAGGCACAGGAGCACACCAAGCAAGTGCAGGCGCACACGAAGCAACTCGAAATCGACGCGGAGAATATCCGCAGACTGGCGAATATTGCCGCCGCGCACGAGCAACGTTTAGACGATCTGGATGGAAGGGCATGAGCCTTCCCGAACGCCTCAGAAACTCCGATTGAACCGCGGCAACAGCAGATGAATGATTATGAGCGCCAGCAGATAGGCCAGCCCTGCGCCCACGAATAGCGGCGCGTAGAAATCGTGTGACCACTCGAGCCAATGGCCGATCGCGGGAGCCGCTACCATCCCGGCCAGGGCGCCCCCAAATCCGCCCAATCCGACAACTGAAGCAACTGAGGACCGCGGAAACGTGTCAGAAACCATGGTGAATAGATTCGCGGACCATCCCTGATGCGCGGCGGCCGCAATCGCCAGCAAGCCTACCGCCAGCCAAAGACGCCCGCCCGCAAGCGGAATAAAACAGGCTGCGAGCACGACGATGGCGCATGCGAGCATGGCTGTTTTTCGAGCCTTCGTCACGCTCCAGTTCCGATGTATGAGCGCGGACGACAGCCAGCCGCCGCCAATCGAACCAAGGTCCGAAACGAGGTAAATGACCACTAACGGAGGACCGAGATTGCTCAGGTTCAAAGCATACTTCCGGTGCAAAAAATCGGGCGTCCAATAAAGATAGAACCACCACACGGCATCGGTGAGTATTTTGCCCACCAGGAAAGCCAGCGCCGCACGCTCGGTCAGCAGACGAAGCCAGGGAATCCGGACAGTCTGAACCGGCTCGTGATCCCGCTCGATGAGAGCCAGCTCAGTCCCGGAAAGGCGGCGGTGTTTGTCCGGTTCCTGGTATATCGACAGCCAGAGTGCGAGCCACAGAAGTCCAAGAATTCCAGTGAAGACGAATGCCGAATGCCAGCCAAAATGAGTGGCCAGAACCGGCACGACGAGTGGCGCAACGAGAGCGCCGATGTTGGCGCCGCTGTTGAATATGCCGGCGGCGAGCGCTCGCTCCGATTGTGGGAACCAGTCTGCTACCACCCGAAACGCAGCGGGAAAATTGCCGGATTCCCCCACTCCAAGCACGAACCGGGCAACTCCAAATTGAACGGCAGTACGTGCCAGCGCGTGCCC
Source organism: Bryobacteraceae bacterium (assembly GCA_049585195.1). Lineage (GTDB taxonomy): Bacteria > Acidobacteriota > Terriglobia > Bryobacterales > Bryobacteraceae > KBS-96. Next base: position 33,426 of record JBAUZG010000047.1, read on the forward strand.
CATTGCGCCAAAGCTCCAAAGAAGAACGGCAAGAGTGTAGCCGATGCGCGTGCCCAGGTCGTCGATCACGCGGCCCGCAAGAGGCATTACGGCGGCGTAGGCGAGCTGAAAACAGAATATGACCCAGCCATAATCCTCCTGGCTCAGGCGCAGCTCACGGTCGAGCACTGGCTTCAGAATGGCCAAAACCTGCCGGTCAATGTAGTTGATGGTTGTGGCTAGAAACAGGAGGCCGCAGATATACCAGCGCAGATGCTGAATGGCGCGCGGCGCTCCCCGGGCCCGGGGCGGCCGAGCTGACGGCGGCATTCCGGCCGGCGACATGGGCGGCGTAGCCATGCTCCGCGATTGTATCTGGTTGCAGCGGTGTGGTGCGATTCGAACGCGGGCAGCGACGTAAACTGGCGGAAGTTGTCCTGA
>JBAUZG010000048.1:0-10800 GCA_049585195.1 Bryobacteraceae bacterium
GACGGCCCCGACTCGACGAAAGCGGTGCACTATATGGCGGAAGCGATGCGGCGCTTTTACGCCGACCGCAGCGAGTATCTTGGCGATCCGGATTTCTATCATGTTCCGCTTACGCAGCTACTCAGTCCGTCGTACATCGCCGGCCGCCGCGACTCCATCCACCCCGGTCAAGCGACGCCCAGCACGCAAGTCGCGCCTGGTCCTATTCAGGCCACAGCGGCACATGCCTCGCAGTTTGAAAGCGGCGAAACCACGCACTTCAATGTCATCGACGCAAAGGGCAACGCCGCGGCTGTCACCTACACGTTGAACGGGGGCTTCGGCTGCGGTGTTACCGTGCCCGGCCTTGGCTTCCTGCTGAACAATGAAATGGACGATTTTGTCGCCAAGCCGGGCTGGCCGAATATGTTTGGACTCGTCGGCGGCGAGGCCAATTCCATCCAACCCGGTAAACGCCCGCTCTCGTCGATGAATCCAACGATTTTGACCCAGGACGGCAAGCTATTTATGGCAGTGGGCGCGCCGGGCGGCTCGCGCATTACGACGGGAGTGCTGGAGGTGATCCTCGACGTCGTCGATTTCAATATGAATCCGCAGGACGCGGTCGATCTTCCCCGATTTCATAATCAATGGAAACCAGATATTCTCTACCTGCAGAGGGGCTTCGATTCCGAGACTCAACAGGCGCTCGAAAAAATGGGTTATAAAACGGAGGTTACCGAAGGCGTTGCTCGTGTCGAAGCCATCGTCGTAAAGAATGAGTTGCTAGAGGGTGGAACCGAATCCCGGCTGAATGGGAAGGTGGCCGCCTACTAGCCGCGTTCATGCAAAAAATTCTCTCCTCGCACTTGTTCGTGAATCACAGGCTTACGGCTGTGTGGCTCGAACGTATACAACACGCGGGTTTTGATGCCGTCGAAATCTTTTGCGCGCGGCAGCACATCGACTACTGGGATAAAGCCCAAGCGAGAGAGCTGGGCCATTGGTTCCGCGAATCTGATCTCAAAGTCTGGTCGGTGCATGCGCCAATGTACAACGATGAAGTGTGGGGCCGGTCTGGGCCTCAGGCCGTCATCAACATAACGGAAACGCGCAAACTTGAGCGCGCCAAAATGGTGGATGAGGTGAAGCGCGCTTTGGAAATTGCCGACGCGATTCCGTTCCGCTACTTAATTCAGCACATCGGAGTGCGCGATGAAGAGTTCAGCGAACACAAACTGGACGCTGCGTTCAATTCGCTCGAGGAACTGAAGGCATTTGCCGGTATGCTCGATGTCGAGATTCTCATCGAAAACACGCCCAATCATCTGTCCACAGCCGCGCGTCTCGACCATTTCCTGAACGTCACCCATCTAAATCTGAAATACTGCTTCGATGTAGGGCATGCGCACATGGGCGAAGGTATTGCGCAGGAGTTCGAGATCATGCGGGACCGCATTTCGTCTACTCACATCCACGATAACGACGGCGTCGATGACCTTCATCTGTTTCCGCTCCAGAATGAAGGCAACATTAATTGGAGCGAGGTCATGAAAATCTTGGGATCGCGGCCAGGCCAGTTTCCTCTTCTTCTCGAACTCAAGGAGCAGCCTGCGCTTCAACACCCAATCGAGCACGCGAAGAAGATTGCCGACGATTTGGACAAACTTATATGAGTAACGAAACCAATACGGCCCAGTCCTCCGGAGAAGCCGCCGCTTCTACAATCGCGGCCGCACATCCGTCTCCGCCTGTAATTGCTATCAGCGATGCGGGACACCATGCCGGAGAAACGGTTCAGCTTCGTGGATGGCTGTACAACCTGCGCAAATCTGGAAAGATCGTGTTCCCCATCCTTCGCGACGGCACCGGCCTCATGCAATGCGTTGCTGTGAAGAGCAATTTGCCCGATGAAACTTTCGAGATGGTGAAAGGTCTTACGCAGGAAAGTTCTTTCACAGTTACAGGCAAAGTACGGGCCGAACAGCGTGCACCAGGCGGATACGAGCTCGACGTGGAAAGCGCCGAACTCGTTCAACGGGTTTCCGAAGAAAAGCCGTATCCGATCACACCCAAAGAGCACGGTGTCGATTTTCTGATGGACCACCGCCATCTGTGGCTGCGAAGCCGGCGCCAGCACGCCGCGATTCGCATTCGTCACGAAGTGATCAAATCGATTCGCGACTATCTCGATGGCCATGGATTCATGCTGGTCGATACCCCCATCTTTACGCCCGCGGCTTGCGAAGGCACCACCACTTTGTTCGAAGTCGATTATTTCGAGGATGAAAAGGTTTATCTCACGCAGTCCGGCCAGCTCTACAACGAAGCGAACGCCATGGCCTTCGGCAAGGTGTATTGTTTCGGCCCTACGTTCCGCGCCGAAAAATCGAAGACCCGCCGGCATCTCACCGAGTTCTGGATGGTTGAGCCGGAAATGGCTTATGCGGATCTCGAGGATGTGAAGACGGCGGCCGAAGATTTGATCGTGTACATTGTTGGCCGAATTCTCGATGCGCGAAAAGAAGAGCTGAAGACCCTCGAGCGCGACACGTCGAAACTCGAATCGGTCCAAGCCCCATTTCCTCGCATAAGCTATGACGAGGCGGTCAAACTTCTTCAGACCAAAGGCAGCGAAATTCAATGGGGCGGCGATTTCGGCAACACGGATGAAACGCTACTCACGCAAGAATACGACCGGCCCGCGATTGTAGACCGGTATCCCACTCAGCTCAAGGCTTTTTACTTCGATCCCGATCCGCAGCGTCCCGAGCTTGCTCTGGGTGTCGATATTATTGCGCCGGAAGGATACGGCGAAATCGTGGGCGGCGGCCAGCGCATTCACGATCTCGCGCTTTTAGAAAGCCGCATTGAAGAACATAAACTCCCGCGCGAAGCGTTCGAATGGTATCTTGATCTGCGCCGCTTCGGTACTGTGCCTCATGCCGGGTTCGGCATGGGCGTCGAGCGTTTCGTTGCGTGGATGTGCGGACTCGAACACGTCCGCGAAACAATCGCATATCCACGCATGCTGTATCGCACCAGACCATAGTTTCACGTTTTCGATCCCTTCCAAGTAGAAAGGATTGCGTCACATGCGTCATTCGCGCATCGCCATTCTCGGCGCGCCGCTCGATCTCGGCGCTGGGCGCCGCGGCGTCGATATGGGCCCGTCGGCTCTACGCCTGGCAGGTCTCGACGCTCGCATTGCCACACTCGGCTACAGCGTGGAAGATTTGGGCAACGTGTTCGTCGAGCAACAGGAGAGTACGCCATCAGGTCCCGCTAATGCGAAATATCTGGCGCAAATCTCTTTGGCTTGCGCCTCGCTGGCTAACGTCGTCGATACCGCGCTAAGAGAAGAGAAATTCCCGCTTGTGCTTGGCGGCGATCATTCGGTAGCCGCCGGCACGGTGGCTGGAGTCGCCAACGCATATCGTCAGCGGCAACAGAGTGTGGGCCTCATCTGGATCGATGCGCATGCCGATATGAATACGCCCGACAGCAGCCCCAGTGGCAACGTTCATGGCATGCCGCTCGCCTGCTGCATTGGTCAGGGGCCGAGCGAACTGACAGAAATCCTCGGTTTCGCTCCAAAGGTTCAGCCGCGCAATGTGGTTCTTATCGGCATCAGGGACGTTGATGTCGCAGAGCGCCGGCGCGTACGTGAATCGGGCATAGCCGCATTCACGATGCGTGACATCGATGAGTGCGGCCTCCGCCAGATCATGGAACAGGCTCTTGCGCTCGCGGGCGACGGCACGGCGGGGATTCATCTATCACTCGATATGGACGCTATCGATCCAGATGAAGCCCCCGGCGTCGGTACTCCTGTCCGCGGTGGAATAACTTATCGCGAGGCGCATCTTGCCATGGAAATCATCTGCGATTCCTCCCGCCTCTGCTCAATGGAAATTGTCGAAGTGAACCCGGTGCTCGACTCCGCCAATCGCACCGCGCTACTTGGCGTCGAGCTTGTCTTGTCAGCTTTAGGCAAACGTATCTTGTAACAACTATAAGCAGACCGGCTGTTACAATACTGGTTTCGTTTTCCCGCGGGAGGAGCCTCATTGAGAGCATTCGGATTACTGCTCCGCTTTTATAGTTACCTATTTCATCTTGCAGTCAGCTTCTTCTTTCTCGGATTAGGCATCGTTTCCGCGGTTTCATCGACACCTCTGCACCTGGATGCCATCGGTCTGCCTCCTGAAAAAGCTTTGCTTGGAGTTTTTGCGCTCGGTCTCGTGGGTCTGTTCTCGACTGTGCTCGCATTCACCGGCACGTTCCGCTGGCTTTTCCCGCTGTGGGCAGCTTTTGTCGTTTGGCTGATGGTGAAAGGATTCTTTCTGAGCTCGTTCACGTTCAGCGGGGCGGCGGGATTTCGCGCGGCGGTTCTACTCACGCTCTGCGCCATAGCCGCTTTCTTCGGTGCGCTCTGGGCTTTGAAGCCGCGATCCCGCTTGTAGCCCACCCATTCAAAACAGCATCGCCCATCTCTTACACTATTAGGTTGTGAACGGTCTCATTCGCCCTTCGCTGATTGACGAAGCTCCAATATGGGAGAAGCGCTTCCTGGACGCGCAACCGTTCCGGCACATCGTTATTGATAATTTCCTCGAGCCGGAATTCTGCGCGCGTCTACAGAGCGATTTTCCTGCATTCGATACGAAAAAGGCTCTAAATGAATACGGAGAGGTCGGCGGAAAGGCTGTCGTTGAAAAGCTTCCCGGAATCAGTGCTAGCTACAAGAATTTTGATGAGTTGATCCAATCGCGCGAATTCCTCGATCTCATCGGCCGCATGACGAACATCCCGAACCTGCTATACGATCCACACTATTTCGGCGGCGGCACGCACGAAAACCGCAGCGGCCAGGATCTCGATATCCACATCGACTTCAACTATCATCCAATCACCCGAACTCACCGCCGGCTTAATCTAATCATCTTTCTCAACCCAGAATGGCACGAAAACTGGGGCGGATGTCTTGAATTGCATAAGAACCCATGGGGTCCGCTCGAGGATGATTTCACGGTCTCGGTTGAGCCGCTAGTTAACCGGTGTGTAGTTTTCGAAACCACTGAGCATTCCTGGCACGGTTTTCGGCGCATTCAGATTCCCGCCGACAAAAACGGAGTGTCACGACGATCGATCGCCGTCTATTTCTACAGTAATGAGAGACCGCCTGAGGAAACGGCGCCCGGCCACAGCACGGTCTATGTGCCTTGGAAGCTGCCTGATCATTTTCAGCCAGGATTGACGTTGTCGGAAGCTGATCTCCAAACCATAAAAATTCTGTTGCAGCGCCGGGACGATCAAATACGCTTCCTGTATGAACGCGAAAAGGAATACAGCCACAACATTGAGGTCATAAGCGACGTACTCGGCTCGAAAGCATTTACGATCGCCCGCCTGGCAACCGCGCCGGTCCGCAAATTGAAAGAGCGCATCAGGCGGTATGACACATAACCGTCCCAGCACCACCGCTCAAAGAGTTGCGATTCACCGCGCTGAGCATCAGATTCTCGATCGCCCGCCGGTTTTCGACGATCCGCTCGCGCTGCGTATTATTGGAACGGCGGCCGCAAGCCAGCTCGCCTCGGGCCATGCTAGACCTCACGATATAGCCTCTCGGTCAATGCGAGCATTCATGGCTGCCCGAAGCCGGTACGCCGAAGATCAACTGGCAGCGGCGGTCGATCGCGGCGTCAGCCAATTTGTGATTCTCGGAGCCGGTCTGGACACGTTCGCCTATCGAAATCCATTTTCCGAATCGAATCTGACGGTATTTGAAGTAGATCATCCCGCGACGCAAGGATGGAAACGGGTGCGGCTTGAGGAAACGGGAATCGCCGCGCCTCGTTCGGTCACTTTCGTGCCCGTCGATTTCTCGCGCCAATCGCTGCAAAATGAGCTCACGAGAACAGGTTTCGATCCACGCAAAGGCGCGTTCTTTTCCTGGCTGGGAGTGACACAGTATCTTGCTCGGGAGGTCGTGATTGAGACCTTGCGCTGGGTGCATTCGATTTCGCAGTCTAACGGAATCGTATTCGATTACGCGCTTCCCCGGCGCTCTCTTAACTGGCTGAACCGAATTGCTTTTGACGGTCTGGCAAGGAGAGTCGCACTTGCGGGCGAACCATTTCAAGGATTTTTCGATCCCGCTGAATTAGCTAATGAGCTTCACAGTATCGGCTTCCGGCATGTTGAGGACCTCGGCCCCGATGAAATTAATGTCCGCTATTTTCGGGGCCGCCGGGATGGCCTAAAGGTGCGCGGCGGACTCGCGCACTTGGCGAGCGCACTCAGTTAACCGGCCTCTGAGCCACATTTCGATACGGCTACAGTGGAATGAGAAACCATGCCAGGACTATTCGTTCAAACGCTCTTCAACGACCTCCGCTATGGCTTCCGCCAGCTCAAGCGCGCGCCGGTTCTCTCTGCTGTCGCGGTCCTGTCGCTTGCCCTCGGCATTGGAGCCAACACCGCGATCTTTACGCTCATCGACGCCGTGCTGATGCAAAACTTGCCCGTAAAAGACCCGGCAAAGCTAGTGCTGTTTTATGACGGCATCTCGACGGGCGTGTACAGCGGCGATGGCTTCCCTGGCGATATGTTCTCTTACGCGGCCTGGGAGTATTTTCGCGACCACAATCAACCGTTCGAAAGCGTGAGCGCCTTTTGTCAAGGAAACAACCGCGTGTTGGTGCACCTGGTCGGTTCGGCCGGATCGGGGCCCAAAGAGCAGGCATCGAGCCATCTCGTCTCCGGCAATTATTTCAACGTTTTCGGTCTGCAAGCCTCGGCAGGACGCCTGTTGACTCCTGAAGACGATGCCCTCAACGCGCCGTCGGTCGCAGTCATTAGTTACAACTATTGGGACCGGCGGTTTCATCTCGATCACGCCGTCATCGGCAAAGCCGTCGAGCTGAACGGAGCCGTATTCACTATTGTCGGCATCGCGCCACGCGAGTTCTTCGGTGAACGCGTCCAAACCGCTCCCGATTTCTGGCTGCCCCTCACACGCCAGCCGCAAGTGATGCAAGATGAATCGCTGCTATCGAAGCGCGACCACTTCTGGCTCAACATGATCGGCAGGCTCAGACCCGGCGTAACGATGCAGGCAGCTCAGGCGACGCTCGACACCCAGCTTCACCAGTTCTATACGGCGCAAGTTGGCTCGCGCATTTCGCCCGAACAGCAGCGCAAAATTCACAACGTCAACATCGCGCTCAAACCCGGCGGCCGCGGCATTTCCTGGATGCGATTTAGATATTCCCAACCACTGCACATTCTGATGACAATCGTCTCACTGGTCCTTTTGATCGCGTGCGCAAACTTGGCCGCGCTTTTACTCGCCCGCGCCTCCGCCCGGCATCAGGAATTCTGTGCGCGTCTGGCGCTCGGAGCATCAAGATCGCGCCTAGTTCGCCAACTGCTCACCGAGAGCGTCCTGTTATCGGTATTCGGCGGCGCAGCAGGTGTGGCCTTCGCGTGGTGGGGCGTAAAGGCGCTGGTGGCAATGGTCGGAGTCAGTTCGGTTGTGAAGGTCAGGCCCGACTTTCTTGTCCTGTCCTTTACGTTCGCGATTTCCATCCTCACCGGAATCGGCTTCGGACTCGTTCCCGCTCTACGAGCCGGCGGCCTCGAACGAAACCTCGGCTCCTCCGTTCGATCTGCACAATCCGGCAGATCCCGGTTCAACCCGGCGCACGCCTTCCTGATCGTTCAAATCGCTCTTTCGTCGGTTCTCCTCGTCGGCGCTGGCCTACTCACGCATAGCCTCGTCAATCTCGAATATCAGGATCTCGGTTTCAATCGCGAGAACGTACTCTCGGTTCGAACCGATCCGCGTCTGGCCGGATATCAACCAGCCGAATTGCCCGCGCTATATCAAAAGCTGCACGAAAGGCTCAACGCGCTGCCAGGCGTGCTGTCGGCGAGCATCGCGCGATACAGCCCGCTCAGCGGCTCCGAATCGGCTGAAAATTTTTCAATCGAAGGATACACGCCGGCTGCGGGCAAAGAGATGAAGCTGTATGATGTCGAGGTCGGCCCGAAATTTTTTGAAACGCTGCAGATTCCGTTGCTCCTGGGCCGCGTGATCGGACCACGGGATACGCCGGCGTCGCCTCTGGTAGCTGTAATCAGCGAGGCTCTCGCGCGACAATATTTCCCCAACCAGAACCCCATCGGCCGCCATATCTATTTGGGCGCGCCTTTTAAACCGCCCGGTGCTGAAATCGTCGGAGTCGTAGCGGACTCGAAATATTACGACGCAACCGAAAAACCCAAACCCATGGCTTATTTCGCCGTCGGGCAGCCGATCGGCCCCGACCCTTACTCGGGCGAACTTCTGATCCGGACTGCGGGCAATCCCAGCGGCGCGGCCGCCGAGATACGTAATGCCGTCCATGAAATCGACAGCAGGCTTCCTATCGAGAAAGTCACAACACTTGGCAAACAAGTGGACGACTCATTTCGCCCCGCGAAAAACTTGACCACCTTCTGCGGTTTCTTCGGACTGCTCGCGCTGCTACTCGCTTCCATCGGGCTGTACGGCACGATGGCCTACGCCGTTGCCCGCAGAACCAACGAAATCGGCATCCGCATGGCACTCGGCGCGGAGCGCGGAAACGTACTCTGGATGGTCCTCCGCGAATCGGCCGCATTCGTTCTGCTTGGTTTGCTTCTCGGCGCTCCCTTAGCCATGGCCGGCGCACGCTGGTTGAAAAGCTTTCTCTTCGATCTTCCGACCGTTGACATGACAGGCATTAGCGCCGCTATCGTTCTCCTGGTAGCCGCCTCCGCCATCGCAGCCTATCTGCCCGCGCGCCGCGCCACCCGAGTCGATCCCATGGTGGCCCTCCGTTACGAGTAGCCCCGCATGAACATCAGCCGCCGTGAAGCGCTCGCAGCCATTTCTGCATCCGCGCTCGCGTGGAATGCATGCAAGCCACAAAATCAAGTGAACAACATAGAAGCCCACGACATTCATTCCTTCTCGAATCCCGAAAAGGTCCGGGTTCGCCATCTCGATCTCGATCTCACCGCTTCGTTCGCCGAACGCAAGCTTGCAGGCACAGCCGCTCTCTTTATCACGCGGGCCGCGCATGATTCAAGCCAACTCGTGGTCGACTCGCACGATTTGACGATCCACTCCGTCGAAGCCGGCGCGGAAAACGGACCTCTCGTGAACGCTCATTGGACTCTCGGCGCAAGAGACAATCTGCTCGGTTCCCCACTCGCCATCGACCTGCCGCCAAATGCCACCAAAGTGCTGATCGCCTACGAGTGCGCGCCCACCGCAACCGGACTTCAATGGCTCGAGCCGCCACAAACCGCCGGCAAAAAACATCCCTTTCTCTTCAGCCAGAACGAATCGATTTTCGCCCGTACCTGGATTCCGCTGCAGGACTCGCCCGGCGTCCGCATCACCTATACCGCGCGCATTCATGCGCCGGAAGATCTGCTCGCCCTGATGAGCGCTAACCAAAAAGGGAAACGAAACGGCGCTTACGAGTTCACGATGGAGCTGCCGGTCCCGTCCTACCTGATTGCGCTTGCGATCGGCGATATCGCCTTTTCGCCTACTGGACCACGAACCGGTGTCTATGCCGAACGCCCGGTTCTTAACCGCGCCGCTCGCGAGTTTGGGGACATGGAACGGCTGGTCGAAGCGGTAGAAGACCTGTACGGCCCGTACCGCTGGGGCCGCTACGATCTGCTGATCCTCCCGCCAAGCTTTCCCTTCGGCGGCATGGAGAACCCGCGCCTGACTTTCGCCACACCCACCGTCATTGCAGGCGATAAGAGCCTCGTGAGTCTTGTGTCTCACGAATTGGCGCATTCGTGGTCGGGCAACTTAGTGACTAACGCTACCTGGAGCGATTTCTGGCTCAACGAGGGTTTCACTACCTACATCGAAAACCGCGTGCAAGAAGCGGTTTACGGCCGCCCGCAAGCCCTCATGGAGCAAGTAATCGCCCGCCGCGAGCTCGATCACGAACTGGAAACTTTCGACCTGCGCGACCAGATTCTTCACATCGACTTGAACGGCCGCAGTCCCGAAGATGCGATGACCGAAGTGCCTTATATTAAAGGTGCGCTGTTTCTCCGTCAAATGGAAGAAACATTCGGCCGCCAGACGTTCGACGATTTTCTAAAAAAGTATTTCGATCACTTCTCGTTTCAAAGCATAACCACTGCAACCATGGTTGTCTACCTGATCACTGAGCTTCTGGACAAACATCCCGACTTAGCCCAAAAAATTCCGTTGCAGGCATGGGTTTACGAATCTGGCCTGCCGGCGTCAGCTCCGAAGGCCGTCTCGCCGATTCTAGAAAAGGTCGGCTCCGAAGCTCGCGCCTGGCATGACGGAAAACTGAAGCTTGCCTCCATTGACACGAAACACTGGAGCACGCAGCCATGGCTCGAGTTCTTGCAAGTCCTACCCTCGCCGCTTACAACAGCTCAAATGTCGCAGCTCGACCACGCCTTCCATTTCACGAAAACGGGGAACGATGAGATCCTCGACCAGTGGCTCAAGATGGTGGTTGCGGCGGATTATCAGCCCGCCTTCCCACGGCTTAAGCAGTTCCTGCTGGAGGTGGGTCGCATGAAGATGATTCGCCCGCTTTACAAGGAATTAATGAAAACTCCCGAGCAAAGTAAGTTTGCGGTCGAAGTATACGCGCAAGCACGGCCCGGCTACCACCCCATCGCGCAAGCCGCCATCGACAAAATCGTTCACCCGGCTTAGCCGTAATATAGGAACATCTCACGAGACCTAAGCGTCTCTTAGATTGGAGTGGCTATGAC
>JBAUZG010000049.1:0-1590 GCA_049585195.1 Bryobacteraceae bacterium
GCCGAGCGTGGCTGTCCCCTGGAGCCTATCCTACCGCGACAAGGACGAGCACCGCGTGGATGCATTTCACGGTTTGCTTACCACTTGTCCTAACTTGCGATGGATTGCGCCCGATCTGGAGGCAGCAGCCTTAGCAGCCAAGCTACGCTCGTTGCCTCGCCTCCGAACTCCGGATGCACTGCAAGCAGCTACGGCGATGCGAGCACAGGCGAGGGGCTCTGACGTTCGCGCTGTAGCGTCCTCCAGATACGCACTCACCCCGAAGCCATGATTCTGAGGGTACGGTACAGGCCGGGATTGACAATGTGTGGCGGACCGAGTGCGAGATAGATGCAGCGCCAGCTACGTTGGTGATGCTGTTCGGAACGTTGGTTGAGCGCCGTTGCTAGGTGGTTTGTTATGTTCATGTCCTGCTAGAAGTCGACGTGGAGGCGCAGACCGCCCGCTGTGACTGGGCCTCGGACCATGTTGTAGCCGGGATTATTGATGTGTTGCAAGTCGAAAGCGACGAAGATTCCCCGCCATACGTGTGCGGTGTAAAATCCCTCGAAGATTTTTTCAGGGCCATAGGTCAACCCGCCGTCGCCAAGAATAAATCCCAATCCTCCGAGCGCGAGATACTCCTGATGGGCTGCCACGATACCATTCGCTACGAAGGCCACTCCCGCCCGGTCGTTTCGGCGATGCCACGCGTTCCCTTTGGAAAAGGCGCCTAGTTCCAGCGTGCGGTCATCCTCGGTGTACGCGAATGACTCGTTATGACCGTCGCTCCAACCCAGCCGGCCAAAAACGGCGACATTCGAAACGATCTGCTGCTCGAAGTTAAGCTCGAAGCCGTACTTGTGGCGTCCCTGCCGGCGGGTCGAAATAATGTTGGGAGTCGGGGTCTCGCCGTCGAGATAATCCGCGATGGCCTCTTGATAGTTTCCCATGTCGGCATGATTGAGATAGCTCAGCAGGCGTACCACGCCCGCCCGATGCGCGATCAAGCTTCCCCGCGCCTCCAGTTCGAAGTTTTCCGCGCGAGCCCGCGCGATGTCTGCGTCCAGTTGGATGCCGTTCGCAATCTTCGGCATCAGGGTTTCGCCGAATCGAGCCGAGAACCAGTGATCGTCGTATTCGACGATGGCGCCGTCGGTGTAGCCGCGCGTATTCGCCGAGTAGTCATATGCCCCGTTGTTGTCCACGGTCCAGTTGAGAAATTGCAGGTGGGTGTCGGTCCCGAAGGAATTCAGGTCGAAGAAATCGACCAGGTCGAATTTTCCGGCGCGGAATTCAATCCGCCGCGCCGGAAGCGACGTGGCGAGATGGAATTCGTCGCGTTCCGCTTCGATGCGCTCGTCGGTCAGCGGGATGATCTGTCGCACCATGAGCCGCGCAAGATAGGGTGTTTTTGAAAGCGGGACCCCCTCTACGAGTCGCACGGAATCCAAGTTGGTGTAGCCGGCGAGGCCGAGCGCGTTCCCGATTCCGCTGCCGGTCGCATCCTCCATGTCGGCGAACACTTCCGTCGTATGCGTGACCTCGTACCCGGTGTAAAGCGTCAGAATATGTGTGGTGGCGCTCTGAGCCCACGGGGTTAGGCTGTTT
>JBAUZG010000050.1:0-4144 GCA_049585195.1 Bryobacteraceae bacterium
AATGCCAGAACATCTTTGCGGTACACCTTGTCGTACCGTGCGTAACAGCGGAAGTCAGGCCATCCCTTCGCTTTGTCATGCAACGCCTTCTGCAACTTCTGCACACTGAGTGGGGGTGTTAGGTTCATCGCCAATCCCGCGGTCCTTTGTTCCTTTTTGCGTCTCCTTTCAACTGAGGCCCCTTCCCTCCCCCGGCATTACCCGGCTTCCTCAGTACTACGGGCCTCTCCCCCACCCCAATCCGGCCTGGCTCTCACGAGCTGCCGGTTGATCGCACTTGCCATCACCGCTGGGGTTTCCCGTGTTGCGTCTGGTTCCCTTTGTCTGCATGCCCTCGCCCATACCCCGGCAGGACCCATGAGATGGTTCGCTCGTTCTCTCCCAGCGGCTTCGGCTTTCCCTCGATCGTCGGCGGGTCAGCTCCTGCATCACCTGTTTCGGGGCCTGCACAGCGTTCACCTCTGTTACGGCCTACAAACTTGCCAAGTCGCCCATGCGACCCTCTACACCAGAGGCTTCAGCCGCTTCGTTACCTCCACTACTGCTCCGATTGCTACCGGGTGGAGCGAACCGTTCCCGGGCAGGACTTTCACCCCCTGTGAACCAGCGCCTTTCACGGCGCACGACGAAGTTCGGCTAGTCTACTTCGAAATCGAAGCGGATTGCTGCGTTACGTTTGCAGTCGACGCGGATTGCTTCGGCAGGAGACCATAGACGACGAGCTTGCCTTTGTCTGGATTCGGGGTTTTGTTGGGCGAAGAAAACGAAGGAATGTAGACCTTGCCATTGGCTACGACCGGGGGACAGAATTTGGGGAACATGCCGAGACGGTCGCGGCTCGCATTTTGTTCGCTGTTCCAGATCTCATGCGAGAGATCGCTCGCGCTGAAAGCCCGCAGTACGCCCTCCACGGTCCCGTTATTAGCGTCTCCGTCTCGCGGAATCGAAGCCCAGACTATGCTCGAGGCCGGTGCTCCCCCATTGGCTGAGAGGGTTAACATTCCGCCCGGCATGCTCATCATCGGCGAGGGGAACGGGCTTCTTCCTGCCGAGACGAAGCGTTTGCCATCAAAGCGGTAGGCGCGAAGATAATCTTCTTCGGGCCACAAATAAATGAACAGGTTGTTGTTGGCGTCCCGCCACGCAACGGGTGTTCCATGAATGTTTGCCGCGCGTCCGGAGCCGACACTGTTTGTGCCCGCCTGAAGTTCCTGGACGAGGCGCATGTTCGACCTGTCAAGGACGTAGCACTTGCCATCTTTGGTGCAAGCCAGCATAAAGGGAAGATCGGGGAAGAGGAGAGGACCCGAAGAAAGATCGAAGTCCAAATCGTTCATCTCTTCGGCACTGGCCGGAGTGAACGACTGCTTAACGCTCATGAGCTCACCCGGATAGAGCTGCAACACCGATTGTCCAAAATTTCGGCCACTCGTGCTGCCGTTTCCGACGACCGCATAAATAACTGGAAAGGTGCCATCGCGAGGCTCTGCCGCGAGACCTGCTCCGCTCTGCCAAACTCCTCCCTGAATACCGTCCGGAGTGGTGCAGAGCGCCGCAAGCTGCTTAAGCGTATGGGCGTCGTATGCCAGAATCCAACCGTGATAATTGAAGCGTGGTTCGCCGTCACCGTGGGCGCCGAACGCAATATAAAGGACGCCATCCTGCAACAGCAAAGCAGTGCGGTTGAAGAGTTTCCTCGCATCCATTGTGACCTTGCCATCCACATTGCCCACTCCGTTGCCTACAGCGGTGGGTGCGAATAGCGCCGGACTGCCCAGCTCCGTCTTCTGCCGCCCAGTTGCAATGTCAAAGGCGAACAGGCGATTGCAATAGCCGTTCCCGCACTTCGACTTCGCGACGACATAAATGGTGTTATTCGCGTCGTCGATGACCGGCGTACTCACGATCCCGATATTGTGCTCAAAATTCAGGTATTCGTCCGGCGGCTTCAAATCAGAAACTTCCGCTCGGGGCACGGGATTGCCGAAGACTTCGCTGCCAACCTGCCAGTATGGGTCGCCCTCACCGGGCCGGTCGGCATCGAATGCATACAAATGATTATTCGTGGTCGCCACGTAGGCGATGTTGCGGGGCCCGATGCCAGGTATCCGGACATTTGTTTTGATAAGCGGCTGAGCGTACGTATCGCCATCGACCTGGCGCTCGAAAAGCTTTCCGAAACTCGCCGTATTCACGTTCTGAACAGTAAGTTGGGATTCGCGAAGATTCGCGCCGGAACGCCAGTTATCGTAACGGTTTGTCAAGACGTCGATTGCGGCATCTTTGACATCCTGATTGGACCGGGAAATAAGGGGAAGAGCGGCGGCCAGCCCACTGGCCAAAGCGCAAACGATTACATTCCGCACTCGCAACCCCGTTTTGTAGCGGGACGAATGCATGTCAATGGGAATTCATGAGGTGACGGCGACACACATTGTTTCGATGCAGGAGAGAAGGGCGAGGTAACAGATTCCTCATCCAGGAAATTCCGATCGCGGAGTCATCAGCGTTCTCCGGTGCCTCGCACCTCTCCAATCAGCTTACTCGCAAGCGGCGACGTTTGTCCGGCATATTTATTGCCGCTTTTCTTGTAATAGGGGACGGAAACCGGGGAGGAAAGTTGTTCAAATGTAAAGGAACAAATACGCATGCCGGGGTAAAGAGCGACTGGAAGCCGACCGAGGTTGCTGAGTTCGAGTGTCGCTCTACCACGCCAGCCTGGATCAAAAAGTCCAGCGGTTCCGTGTACGATGATGCCGATTCGGCCCAGGCTTGACCGGCCTTCAAGCCGACCCAGCACGTCGTCGTCCAGTTCGAGCGATTCTTCGGTGATCGCGAGCGCGAATTCACGAGGCTGCATGATGAACGGCTCACTTGGCTTTACGGCGATTGTGCGCATAATGTCCTGGATCGCTCCTTTTTCGCGAAGATCGATGTAGGCAAAGCGGCTGTGCTCGAAGACGCTGAATTCCGAACCGAGGCGGAAATCGACAGAGCAGCTTCCCCATTGATCGTCGGGCAAGGGAGGGGAGATGCGGATCTTGCCAAGATCGATATAGCGACGAATGTCTATGTCGGAAAGGACCATGCTGAGCGAAACGCCATGCTAACACGCGGAACGCGGAGCGAACCCGCATGAGCCGGAGCAGAGTTCCGAGGAGGTTTTGAATGTTATAGTCGAGGGAGTTTCCTGTATTGTGGGCGGCTAGCTCAGCTGGGAGAGCACCACGTTCGCAACGTGGGGGTCGTGGGTTCGAATCCCATGCCGTCCACCAAGATATCCTCTTTATTTTCCATCGTTTGCAGCTTCGAATTCTTCGCGTGCCACAGACGTGCCAAAGATTGAATCCATAAGTGCCGAGATTCGCTCTTGGCGCCGAGGTGACCACTTGGCATAGTGCTTCTTGATGATGTTCGGCGAGTTTCCCAGGACCTCGGCCGCATCCTCGAACGTGCCGCCGGCTTCCAGTATCTGGGTAGCCAGTGTATGGCGGAAGCGATGCGCATGCGCGCCGGGAACGCCTGATGCCTTGAAAACGGCAGCCATCGTTCGGGTGGCATCGCGAACCATGGATCGCACCGTCCCGTTCCCGCTCCAAAAGA
This sequence comes from Bryobacteraceae bacterium, assembly GCA_049585195.1. GTDB lineage: Bacteria > Acidobacteriota > Terriglobia > Bryobacterales > Bryobacteraceae > KBS-96. The sequence continues at coordinate 3,604 of JBAUZG010000050.1, forward strand.
AATACTTACCCTCTCGTGTTGAACCTTTGGGCTCGGGGAGAACATCGAGAGCCGCTTGCAGCTCCGGATGGACAGGCAGCTTCACCACCTTCCCGTTCTTCATGGTTCGAAGATAGACTTCGCCATTGGCAATTCGGTCCTTTGCGAGCAATGCGACGTCGGAGATTCTTAGTGCGGTATAGCGGAGCAGCAGTGTCATCGCTCGAGCCCGGAGTCGTTCGTATGCCCGCTGGCCGAAAAGGTCGCACGCAGCCAATATTTTGATGATGTCGTTTTTGCAGTACGGTTCCTTATCCGTCGGCTTGATGTTTTTCGGCATCGCGACCGCAGCGGCCGGGTTTTCGCCGATCCATTTTCGACTAACGCAGAACCGGAAGAAACGCCTTAGGATTTCGAGCTCCTTCGTCCAGGTAAGTGCGGAAATTCCCCGCGACGCACGAAAACTATCGATGACGTCAGGCGTGATTTTGTCGACGGTCTCCAGTCGTCTTGTCGCAACGCCTATGTGCAGAAACAGCAAAGTCCTCTTGTAGTTCCGTAT
>JBAUZG010000051.1:0-3568 GCA_049585195.1 Bryobacteraceae bacterium
ATTCGCCCTCAATCCATCCTTTTTCGGCGAGGCGGTGCAACGCGGGAAATAATGATCCTGGACCGACCACGAATACGCCACCGGTTACCTGCTCGAGCCGGTCGGATATGCCAACTCCGTGCAACGGTCCGCATTCAAGCGTCCGAAGAATCAGCAGGTCTAATGTGCCTTGCAGCAGTTCGGCGGATTTGGGCACGCCACGATAATATCGAGGCTCGATATCGAATGTCAATATGTTGCGCTCGGCCCTGGCTCTAATGTCACTCACTTTTCGAAATTTACCGGTTTGCCGGTGGAGCGGGCCTCAGGCCTGCCATGCCGCCACTCCTGGCGGCATTTTGCCGGAATGCCGAATCCGAGCCGGAAGCGTATCTCATTGCGCCCCTCAACCTGACGCCGGGCTTACTGAGTCGATTCCGGAGGTTTCAACTTTTCGAGCGGTTCCAGATTCTTGAGATATTCGCTAAGCTCGCGCCACCAGGTTTCGTCTTTAGATGACAGAGCGGTCTGCATGCTGGCCGTCCAGTCTGCAAAAGCCGGCATCGAGATGTCGACCACAGTCCTAAACATTGCGCCGGCATCCTTATGAGCCGGTAGCGCGGCGGCGTAAAACGCCCACCACACCGCTATCCCGACGAGCGCGATCACGAGCGACGTCGCGGGTCCACTCGCAAGCTTGAATACAACCCAATTTGGGTACACGAAACCGATTAGAGAGCCCAGGAGAACCCCGCCATGCACGAGCGCCACGATAACGCCGGAGAAGGAGGTCAAAACCAAGTTTTCCGCGAAGGCATACTGGCCCTCGAACTCTTTTCTCGCGTCGCTCGAGCCGAGAAACAGGAGGTGATACCAGTAATCAACGCCGTCAATACCGTATCTACTCTCCGCATAGAGTTCATACGTCGCAATGATGTTTCCTAGCCGGGTCGGCCGCTCCGCTTTACGCCGTGGATAGCCATCTTTCGAAATGACAAGCGGATACTCGATGAGCCTTTCATTCAGCTTGTAAAGCCGCCATTGCTGCGATTCTGGCAGATCGTCGAATTCCTTATCTCCTTGGATCTCCCTCATCAATCGGGACAGATTCGCTACAAGTTTCTTATTTGAACGGCCCGCAAGGGCGGTGACCCACGGCAGTCTGAATCCCTCATATACGTAATAGATCCACTGAATCGCGCTGCTCACCGCAAGCCCGAACGCAATGACCTCCGTCACGGCAAGCGCCGCCTGGCCTATGCCGTACAACCCCTGAATGTCTGGCAACCACTGCCGGATCAAAGGGTGTAGACCAATCGTGAGAACAATTCCGGGCAATACGACCCGGCGAAATCCCTCTGAACTGAAGGCATCCTCTAACGGCTTCATCCGCAGTGCCGCTCAACAGGTTCTCTCATCGCCGGGCGGGCCTGCGTCAGGGCTTGGTAGGCCGGTGTGGGCCTCCGGGAGGCGCAACAGGCACGCATGGACCGTCCTCTGGCAACGTCCCTGGCTTCCGTGGCCCAGACTTCGGCGGCCGTTGCGGTTTAGGGGGCCGATGAGCTTGCGCGGGCAGTGTTGGGTTTTTTAAACCGCCTTCCCCTTCTATAAACTCGTCAAACTCGTCCATGATTGTTTCCTCCGCATGCTTTGGGATATGAATCGTATAACAGGTTTAAAGCGCCCGCACAAGCATGGAGCAAGCAGAAATCTGACGGCTACGGTCGGCGTGCCCCGTTTGAGTATTTCAGCCGACGCACAGCGCGTGTGGCTTTAAATTGTTGACAAGAAGTCGTTACTTGTTTACTCTAGGCATAGAGCAACCAGACCCACCCTACACGATCCACTCCATATGAATCAACAAGAAGGCCGCGGCCTCTTTCCCGGAGCGCTCGAAATGATGGTCCTCGAAACGCTGCGTGGTGGCGGCCCCATGCATGGATATGCACTCGCCCAACTGATTAAACGGATCTCCGGCGATTTGCTCCAGATCGAGGAAGGATCGCTCTACCCGGCTTTGCAGCGGATGCTCAAAGCCGGCTGGCTTTCGGCGGAATGGGGACTTTCTTCTCGAAACCGGCGCATCCGCATCTATCGGATCACACGCGATGGCCGCAAGCAGCTCGAGCGCGAAGTGTCCAGTTTCGAACGGATGCTCGAAGGCATCGGCCGCGTGATGAGGGCGGCGGAATCATGAAGTGGTTTCACAATCTTATGTACCGCCGCTTGCGGCGCGAAGCTGCCGAAGAAGTCGCGTCACATCTCGAAGAGAGAATCGACGATCTCGTCGAATGCGGACTGTCTGAAGCCGAGGCGCGCCAGCAAGCGAAACGCGAATTCGGGAACGTTGTGCGAATTGTCGAACAGAGCCGCGACGAGTGGACCTTTACCTGGCTCGATCAAGCCGTTCGCGACCTTCGCTATGGTCTTCGCATGCTGCGAAAGAATCCGGCGCTAGCGGCTGTGGCGACGTTGTCGCTCGCTCTAGGCATTGGAGCGAACACCGCCATTTTCAGTTTTATCGATGCCATCCTTCTTCGCTCATTGCCGGTGCGTCAACCGCATGCACTGGTGATTGTCCGAGCGCTTACGCGCCAAGGCACGCGCGATTCTTTCTCTCACGCCGACTATCAATGGCTTAACGAACACAACCATGTCTTCAGCGGGTTGGCAGCATTTGCCGCCTGGAATCTTACCCTCGATCTCGGAGATCGCAAAGAGAAACTGCCCGGAGAGCTGGTCTCGGGTAATTATTTCTCCGTGTTGGGTGTCGAACCAACTCTGGGACGAATGATCGCGCCCCCAGATGATGCCTCACCGGGCAATCGCCCGGTCGCGGTCATCAGCTATGCTTTCTGGCAACGCGCCTATGGCAGGAACCACAACGTCGTTGGTCAGCGGCTGAAGTTCGATCATGTCGCGCTTGAGATTATCGGGGTCGCGCCAAGAAATTTCTCTGGCGAATACGAGGGTTATTCGCCCGACGTATGGGCTCCGCTGGCGATGCAGCCGCAGCTCAACGGCGGCAAATCATTTCTTAACACGCGTAATATAAGCTGGTTGAATTCGATGGGCCGGCTGGCTCCAGGCGTGACCCTCCGCGAAGCGCGAGCAGGAGCGCCAGTGCTTCTAAACGGCTTACGAAACGCGCTCCACATCGATGCACAAAACGACTACCTCGGATCGATTGGCATAGAACCAGGCTCAGGCGGCATATCCGGGCTGCGCGATCAATACTCTCAACCGCTGCGGATTTTGATGGCCCTAGTCGCGCTTGTGCTGCTAATCGCCTGCGCGAATGTAGCGAATTTGCTGTTGGTACGGTCCGCTGCGCGAAGCCGGGAATTTGCAGTGCGGCTCGCGATCGGAGCCGGCCGCTCCCGCCTCATTCGCCAATTGTTGACCGAAGCCCTGCTACTCGCCGCCATTTCCTGCGCTCTGGGATTAGGGCTCGCGTACCTGATGATCCACGGGCTGCTCGCTATCTCGCAAATCGATTCGCCCGATGTTCATTTGAACCTGAAGGTACTTGCGTTTGCGGCGCTCATATCGTCTGCCGCAGCGCTGGCGTTCGGTCTTGCGCCCGCGC
>JBAUZG010000052.1:0-33275 GCA_049585195.1 Bryobacteraceae bacterium
GTTAAGAGGTCCGGGACCGGGTATCGCCTGATTGATGTTGAATGAATTCATCAGCTTCAGCCCATGCGTGCCGACATAAGCAACATCGAGCAACCAGTTTTCCGCCAACTGCCTTTCCAGATCGATATTCCATTGTTCGGCATACGAATCCCGCATATTGGGGTCGTAATAGTTAACAGACCCCGACGGGTTGTCGGGATTCTGCACGACTGGCGCGGGAATCGCCGTGCCGAGAAGGTCGGTGTGGTCGATGTGGCAAACGAAACCGACTGCGTGATCGCAAACGGCGGATTATAGATAAGGCGCTGAGCAGTACTTCCCTGAGTTTTACTCGGAATGTAAAAGATCCCATAGCCCGCGCGGAGACTCGTTTTCTTATCATTTGTAAGAGCGTAAGCCAAGCCGAATCTTGGGCCAAAGTTGTTGTAATCGCCGTGGATTGTCGTGTTACTTGTATTGACACCTGCTAACAGCAAGGTCTTGGTTTCAAGGTCGTAGTTACTAATCCTGTTAAATACCTCGCTGAGAGGAGTAAATATCTCATAGCGCAGTCCAAGATCGAGCGTTAGCCGATCGCTGACTCGAACTAAATCGTCGATATATACACCGAAGTCGGTATTCCGAAGCCCTTACGGTCCAAGCGGGTAGTCGCGAGCGTAACTTGTCGGGTCACCCAGCATAAAGCTGGCGAGGCTGCTGCCGGTAACAACACCAGAAAGAGATGGTTGGGCGGTAAAGCCCGAAGAAAAGCCGATCGTGCCTGCGGGAAAGTTTAACTCAAAGTGATTATCCTGCCGCCGGATAAAAGAAGCCCCAATTTTGATCGTCTGACGTCCACGAAGCATCGAAAAATTGTCGCTGTACTGGAAGACATTGTCGAAAATGTGGTCTGGAGAATATGGACTGCTGCCAATATTGCCCAATCCCGTCCCTGTGATGTAGGCGAGGCCGGCAGTGTAGAAAGTGCCGAGGTTGAAACCAGGCAACCCGTACTGATCGCTGAGGTCTCTTCCCTGTGAGGTGTTGTCGATTATCTGGCCCTTGCGGGTAAAACCGATCCGGAGATCGTTCAGAGTTGCCGGCGAAAAAATTTGAGTGTAGCCGATGGCCGCATTCTGGCCTTGGGTGCTCGAAACTCCCGACAGCAGGGGATCGCCGCCGAGAATACCAAATACAGCAGGAGTAATGATTCGAGCGTTGTCGTTGCTGTAACGGCCGAACAAGGTGCCGGAATGCGGCAAAATGGCATCGATTCGAATATCCCCGGCATCGAAGTTTTGAGCGTTGGATTCTTGAACGCGATAGTTGTTTACATCGCCCGGTAGATTCGGCAACGGCATGCCAGCGATCAGCTGTGCAGTTACCGGGTTGATCCGCGAGGCCGGAATCTGGTTGCCGGTGAAGGGAGCGTGTACCGGCAGGCCGTTAGATTGGCCTACAACAGAAAGAGGATCGTAAAACTGGGGCTGGTCGGCTAGATTTCCGCCCCGTTGAGCCGCTGTCGGAACGGTTTCAATGTAAGTGGTCCCTTGCCTCACTCGCGTTCCCTGATAGTCCGAAAAAAAGAAAAGCCTGTTACGAATAATCGGGCCGCCCAAGATTCCGCCAAACTGATTCTGATTAAATGGCGGATTTTGGGCGTCAAAGAAACTGCGAGCTGAAATGTCTTTGTTTCGAAAGAACTCAAAAAGCTCTCCGTGAAAGTCGTTAGTGCCGGATTTCATGGTCAGATTGATTACTCCGCCCGCTGCTCGCCCGAACTCCGCCGAATAGGAATGTTGTTCGAGTTTGAACTCTTCAATCGCGTCCAATGGCGGCGATATGATTAGAGCGCTCAGCACCGGATCATTTATATCCACACCATCCATCATGAAATTATTTGAATCCGTTCGCACGCCGTTCACATTGAACGCAGTGCGGCCAAAGGGTTGCGACTGCGGCAGTCCTCCCTGCAGATTCTCGCCGGGCGTGCCGTTCGTCACGCCGCTTGTGAGCGAAATCAGATCGACAAAACTCCGGGTCGAGAGCGGCAGTTGCTCAACAGTTTGGCTGGTTACCACGTTGCCAATATCGGCAGATGCCAGTTTCACCAGTTGCGCGCCTCCTTGGACCGTGACGGATTCTTGCACGGAACCGACGCTCAGCTCAAAGTCGACCGTAACCCTCGTGTCTACCGAAAGCTCAATACCGGTCTTAGTGGTCGCGCGGAAACCCTGCTTCTCCGCTTTCACGTAGCTTTCTCGAAGGATTTTTGAAATATTGCCAATCGCACGAGGCACCGGTCGACTTCGTATCGTGGCATATATACACTTCCGATGCGCATGAAGTCGCCAGGCGCGCAAAACACGTACATGAGCTAATGGTGCGTTATGGATTTGGGAATTCGGAAAGCATTCTGGATGAGTGGAACTATGGTCCTTCAAACTGGAAGAAACTTTTTGTTGATCCGCAAGCGACGCGGAAATACTTTGACGATACGCAAAATGCGTTTGGCGCAGCTTTCGACTCTACCGTTATGATCGAACTGCAGGATGCACCGCTAAATATTGCGACGTTCTTCTCGGGCACGACATTCATGTGGGGACTGTTTACTTCCTCCGGCGCGCCGCAGAAGGCATACTACTCTTTTCTTGCTTTTCGGCGGATGCTTGAAACGCCCGAAAGAATATCAGTCCAATTTGAAAGCAACAGGAGCGTCTCAGTCCTGGCCGGAGCCTCAGATAACGGGAAGCGCATCCGGCTACTCGTCGCCAACTTAGCTGAGACGAAACAAACCATCCGATTTCAGTTGAAAAATCTGCCGTGGACAGGGACATCGCGTTATGAGAGACAGGTCATCGATTCAACACATGATCTTGAACCACTTGAAACCGGAACGTTTTCCAAACAGTCTGTCGAGATCCATGCAGATCTCGCCGGGCCGTCCGTCAATCTCTATACGGTAACCGCGGTTCAGTAGAGCGTTGAGGAGCAAGCATGCCGGAAAAGGGATTAAACAACGCGGGCGAAGTTCGAGCGCATTATGGCGAGCCGAGCAACATGTCGAAAGCCAAGCAGCTCGACCATCTGGACCAGCACTGCAAGGCTTTTATTCAACTCTCTCCATTCATCGTAGTGGCTACAGCCGGTACTGACGGAAGGGCAGATGCATCACCGCGCGGCGACGCTCCGGGATTTGTTTCAGTGTTAGATGAAAAAACGATTCTCATTCCCGATCGGACTGGGAACAGACGCGCCGACACGATCAATAATGTGGCAGTCAACCCGCACGTGGGCATTCTTTTTATGGTGCCTGGAATCAACGAAACATTGCGTGTGAATGGTGCTGCGCGCGTGACAATAGATCCCGATTTGCTGATTCCACTTGCAGTAAATCAGAAGGTACCGACCGCCGGCCTGATCGTCACGACGGAGGAAGTGTTCTTCCATTGTGGTAAGCCTCTCATTCGATCCGATCTATGGAATCCTGATCGCCGCGTCGTACGCGGCCGTTTCCCCTCCCTTGGCAAGGTTCTGGCCGACCAGATCGCGGGCGGCAAGGCCGAGGAATTCGATCTCAGTACCGAAGAGCAGTATCGTACGCGGCTTTATTAGAAGCGTAAAAATGGCGCTGGTTATGGCTGTTTTTGAACTCCAGGAGCTCTTTGGCTTACCTCAGGTTTGAGGCTCGACCAATGCGTGTTGCGTCGAACGAATCGGTTTGTTGCGGTCGCGATACCAAATTGCCGTGAAGGCAAGAACTAGCAGCAGGGGCAATACGGCCACTTCGCGCAAAGCCAGTGCCGGTCCGTTTGTGTCGTAGACGCGGCCAATCGCCGGCAAGATCAGCGCCACCGAGAGATTCCCGGCGCCTCCCATGAGAGCCAACAAGAATGCGCCTCCCGCGGGAAACCATTCTGCCGTGAGCGCCAACATAGTGGGCCAGAAATAGCAGACACCTAAAGCAAAGATGGTGCTCCCGCCCAGAGCCGCAAGCGCAGAGTGAGCCATGCTTAATGCAATTAAGCCGGATGCAGACAAGACTGCGGCCGAGATCAGGAGCCCCAGCGACGACAACCGGTGCACCCATCTGCCGGCGAATGTGCGGCCAATCGCCATGAGGCTGTTGATCCAGGCGAGGATCAGGATGCCCGGAAAGTTACTTGTCCTTGTAAGAATATTGGGTATCCATTGATTGGGGCCGAGCTCTGTCGATGCAGTCAGCAGCATACAGGAAATCCAGACAAGGAACCGAGGCCGCAAAGCTTCGCGATACATTTCCTTTGCGGGAATTCCAAGCTGTACCCGCTCGGTGGCAGGAAAGGTTTGCCCAAGAAAAATGAAGCCATAGGTTAGAGCGGGAATCAGAATCAGGCACATCTTCGCTTGCCAACCTAAGCCAAGTTTCGTCATGGCAAACGCAGCAAGGCCGCCCGACACAATGCCCCACGGGAACCAGGCGTGAACGGTATTCAGTTTCTGCGTCTTCTGCCCGGAATAGATCGTGGCAATGAGCGGATTGACTGCTCCTTCCACGGCGGCATTGCCCATTCCGATGCTGAGCGTACCCAGCCAGAGCGTCCAAAATCCAACCGCAAACATTGTCAGCACAACGCCTGCGACGTGTAGGATGCAGCCTAATCCCATGAGCCGCCGCATGCCAATGAGGTCGCAAATCTGGCCGGCAATCGTGACCGATACGACGAATCCCCAAAATGCGGCCCCCGCAATCCACCCCAATTGCTGGTGGTTTAACGAAAACTGATTGCCGAGTGCTCCGATGGTGTCGCCGCGGACTGCGAATGTCAGACCACTCACTGCCATCGTGAGACAACTGCCGGCCATGAGGCGCTGAATACGAATCGGCTTCAGGGGTTCGCTGGGAAACCGCGTACCTGTTGGAGTGAAATCCATTGGGCTAGTGCGAATGCCGCGGAACTACCTTTCGCAAGTCGTGATACTTCACGGCGAACTCGAAGCAGGCGCCCGTTTCGAGCTGGCCCACATGCTGCCGGTAAAATTCCTGCCATGGCGATTCGTTATTCAAGTTCTGCTGTTTGAGAGCATCGCGACGCCGCTGTAGCTCATCATCGCTAAGCAGCACGTCTACGCGCCGATTTCGAAGGTCAACCTTGATTCGGTCCTCCGTTTGGAGGAGCGCCAAACCGCCGCCTGCTGCTGCCTCCGGGGAGGCATGCAGGATCGAGGGGCAATCGGAGGTCCCGCTTTGCCGTCCATCGCCCAGACACGGAAGCATCGGGACTCCTTGCCGAACGAGATAACCCGGAGGCGTCATGTTGACCACTTCCCCGGAGCCTGGGAAAGCGACCGGGCCCGCGCCTCGTATTACCAGCATGCATGCTTCATCAATGGCAAGTGCCGGATCGTCAATCCGCGTCCTATAATCCTCCGGCCCATCGAACACAATGGCGCGCGAGACAAAACAATCCTCGTGCCCTGGTTCCGAGAGATAGCGTTTTCGAAATTGTTCGCTGATGACGGATGTCTTCACCAAGGCAGAATCAAACAGGTTGCCTCTAACAACCAGGAGCCCAGCGTTCTCTTTTATGGGCTGATCGTACGACCGGATGACTGCCGGATCTAAGCTACGAGATTCCGCGCAGTTCTCGCCGACGGTTTTGCCCGATACGGTAAGGGCATCTGCGTGGATTTTGCCCGCGGCCATCAGTTCGCCTACCACGGCGGGCACTCCCCCGGCGCGATAATAGGCCTCTGCCAGGTATTCACCCGCGGGCATCACATTGACCAGCAAATGGATTTTGTGGCCGATTTGCTCCCAGTCGTTGATACTCAGCGGCACGCCCATGTGCCGCGCAATGGCAATGATATGCGGCGGGCAGTTGGTCGAGCCACCGATGGCGGAATTAACGACAATGGCATTTTCGAATGCCTCGCGCGTGAGGATGCGGCTGGGAGTGAGGTCCTCAGCTACCATCTCGACGATTCGCCGTCCAGTCCGATAAGCCATCTTCGCTCGCTCGGCGTAGGGCGCCGGTATGGCCGCGCATCCGGGCAGCGACATGCCCAAAGCTTCAGCCAGCGAGTTCATCGATAGCGCAGTGCCCATGGTGTTACAGTGGCCGGCGCTCGGGATCGTGTTTATCACGACATCGATTAGCTGATCGGCGGTTATATTTCCTGCTGCAAGCTCACGGCGCGCCTGCCACAACACCATCCCTGTACCGGCCAGCTTGCCGTTCCAGTAACTATCAATCATCGGGCCGCCAGAAAGCACGATGGCCGGAAGATTCACCGTCGCGGCAGCCATGAGGCAAGCTGGCGTAGTCTTGTCGCAGCCGGTCATCAAAACGACGCCGTCGAATGGGTATCCGCAAAGGACTTCGACGATGCCGAGATAGGCGAGATTGCGATCCAGAGCAGCGGTTGGGCGCCGGCCGGTCTCCTGTAGGGGATGGACCGGGAATTCGAAGGCGATGCCGCCAGCATCCCGGATGCCGTCTTTGACGCGCCGCGCCAGCTCAATGTGAATCCTGTTGCAGGGAACGAGATCGCTGCCCGTTTGGGCGAGGCCTATTACGGGCCGTCCTGATTGCAGTTCCCCTCGCGTAATGCCGTAATTGCTGTAACGCTCAAGATAAACGGCGGTTTCGCCGGGTTCTCGACGATCATTGAACCAGAGTTCGCTGCGCAGCCTTTTAGATTGATCGGTCACTGGCCGTGTTAACTCCTTGGTCTTCTCCGAGCGGGCTCAAACCAGCCCAGCGAATGGTGCCGGATGGCGGCCTGATTTTGCGAATAACTGAGCCGCGATGCGACTAGCAGGACGCATCCGCCAACAAGATACACGCCTGCGGTGAGGCCGAGCGAAGTTGCTAAGCCGATGCGTTGGGTTAAGAAGCCGATTGTCACGGGTGCTAAGCCGCCGCCACCGAGCCAACCGATCATGTTCATAACGCCGGCGCCGGCCCCGCGGGACTCGGCTGGGATGACGTCGTAGAGCGAAGCGAATATATTGGCGTCGTAAACGCCTTTGAACAGGCCCCAAATGGCGAGAGCGCAGGCGATTAGAGTGACTGAATCGGCACGGCTGCACAGAAACACGAAAGGTGCTCCACAGAAGAGCGCTGCGGCCTGGACGGCAATTCGTCCGCCCCTGCGTTTGGCCTGCAGGTAATCGGCAAACCAGCCGCCTAATGGTGAACCACACATGCTCGCCAGTTGCGCGAAGGCGGTTGCCGACAGACCTGCCAGGGCGACGCTCAAACCGAACCGGTCATAAAGATACTTTGGCATCCAGGACAGAAGGACCATGGCGACAAAGTTCGCGCAACAGAATCCGAACAGCAGTAAGAGCGCGGCGGGCGAGCGGCCCAGTGTGCTAAAAAAATGCGCCAGTGACGGTCTGAGTTGCTGCGCGCTGGCAACGCTCTGCTGTCGCTCAGGCTCGCGGAGTGCGCGCGTGAGCACCAGGCCGAGGAAAATGCCCAACGCGCCGAAGGTGACAAACGACCAACGCCATCCAAAGCGTTGACCAATCAACCCCGCGAAGAATGCGCCGCCAACTGTTCCTACGTACACACTGGTCTGGTGCAGACCCATGGCGCGCGAGCGTGTCGCCGGCGAATGATACTCACTGATCATCGACATAGATGCCGGATAGTAAAAGCTTTCGCCAACGCCTTCGGCAGTTGTGAATGCGAGTAACTGAACGAAGCCGCGAGCGAGAGAAGTACAGCAAGCGATAAAACTCCATGCGCAAAGACCGGCGAGAACGGCGCGCTTGCGCCTCACGCGATCGACGATGGCGCCCGAGAATGGCGCGCAGATTCCGTACATCCAGGCGAAGCCGGAGCCGAGTAGGCCGAGTTGCACGGTGGACAGGTGCATTTCGCGCTCGAGCAGCGGAAACATCGCAAACAACGCGGCGCGATCCGCGTAGTTGAAGAAGGAAACGCACCAAAGCATGGCAACAACTTGCCATTTGTATTGCTTGAACGCGGAGGGCACGTCAGTACATGGGGCGAGGCCCAACAGAAGGCTGCCACCTGTTCAAGGGTTTCAAATAGGCTTCTGCGCCGGCGGCGAGCAGGTTCAGTTCCGTCTGCGCCTGGAAAAACCTGAAGCCTGCGTCGACGAACTGCTGATATTGGGACGTGTTGACGAGCGGTCGGCCGACAGCTTTGCCGGCACGGTGGGCAACGCGCACAATTTTGTCGATGGCTTGCTGTAAAGCGGGTTCGTTTTGGCGACCGCGAAGGCCGAGTGAAAACGAAAGGTCGCTGGTGCCAATGAAGAGCACATCGATGCCGGGTGTGTCGGCGATGGCGTCGATGTTTTCGAGCGCGGCGGCTTCTTCAATGTTGGTGACGACCATAATGTTCTGGTCAGCGAAATCATAGTAGCCGCCGGGTGCGGGCCAGCGAAAGGTGGCTAAACCGGCGCCAGAACCACGCAAACCGGTCGGGGGATACTTGCAGGCGGCCGCTGCTCGTGCAGCGCTCTCAGCCGAGTTGATGAACGGGAAGATAACCCCAAGCGCGCCCATGTCCATGACGCGTTTAGCGGTCCAGAGCTCATTGACCGGAACGCGGATGAACGGCATCGTGCGGCTGCCGCGTGTCGCAAGAATAATGTTGCGCGCAGTTTCGAGCGTGATCGGTGAATGCTCCATCTCAATCCACAAGAAATCGAAGCCCATGTCCGCGGCCTGAACGGCTATCTCTATGCTTGTGGTTGAAATGGTGACGCCGATCACGGGCCTTCCATCCTGCAGCGACTTGCGCACTGGATTTTCCCGAGGCACGATCGCGGGTGTCGGGTTAGTTGATGGTTCGCTCATTTTCGGATCAACCAGACCTCAGAGACTTGACAGCCGCGCCCGTTTCCGCCCAGGCCCTGTTCGCGCGTCCACGCTAACTCGAGCTTACCGGCGCGAGTTGCGTCTTGATGGATGTCAAATTCGAGCGGCTTTGGCGGCCAGGGTCGCATCATCAGCGGATGGATTTCCACGCTTCCGTTTGCTACTAATCGGATTTGAATTCGCCGCGCATCGCCGGAATAGACGACGCGGACTTTATAGCTACTATCCGGGTCGAGGTTGTCGTAGCGCATTGTGAGCGCGTTGTCATATAAGGATTCGGCCCAGCGCTTCCATTGTATGGGAGCTTCAGCGCCGAGGCGGTCGGGATAACCGAAGCCGGTGAGTGCTGACTTGCGGAACTCGGGATCAAGTACCGGACCGGGGCCGAGGAGCAGGTGGGGACGATTCTGGGGATCTCCGAGATCATCGTAGAAACCGCCTGGACCGGGATCGGTGCGACCCAGGAGTTGTTTGATTGCGGTGACCTGACCGTTGGGCGCGCTGATCTTGCGGATGGCCGATAGCTGGTTTTGGAACCACGGGATGTTCGTGATGGGGTAATCGAGCGTCTCGAGATTCGTCCCGCGCACAACCGCTTCCCCCTGATAGCGATCCACGGCAAGCTGCATCTGAATGCTTTGCAGCAATGCCTCGCCGAGCTCTTTCACACGCGTACGGCTGGGGATCTGCTGGTAGGCGTTCGCTCCTTCTGCCAGGATGCGTTCGGCCTGTTCAAGCAGAACCGCGGGATCGCGGCCATTGGGCGGCGTCGGGCTCGGTAGGCCTCCGATTTCGAGAGGCTCGGGATTCCAGCCAATTTCACTGACAGCGGAAAGTATGTTGCGCGCGTGTCCGAGGCGAGCCGATTCTTCGAGCAAGCGGCCGCAAAGGTAATCGTCGTAGTAGGCGCGGTAGAGCGCCTGCTGAAAGCGCCAGTTCTCGAGGAGGGCGGGCGTTGCCTTGCGCTCGAGTTCCTGGAACTGATCGAGAGTGACAGAAACACCTTCGTTGATGGCTAATGCGCCGTTCCAATTCTGCTCGAGGCCGCCCAGACCTTGCGCAACTCCATCGGCGTACTGGGCGCCGAAGAAATAATGCGCGAACTCGCGCAGGGCGTGCGTGACTTGCATGTCTGGATCCCAACCGAGGGAGCTCCAGACGAACTTGTTGACGTCGTCATTGCAACCTTCCGAGTAAGTCAGGAACCCGATGGTGTAGGGACAAAAACGTCGCAGAATGTTCGCTTCGCCCTCGGGCCGAGGGTTGATGGTTTCGCGGCCCTGTGTGAGCGCGAAGGCGACATCCCAGTTCGGGACCGGATACTGGCATCCGGTGCTGTGTGTAATGTCCGGATAGAAGCGAATGGGGTAGCGTTTGGGCACGCGCTCGCGGAAATCAGATAGGCTGAACCGATTTTGCGGCCCGAAGACTATGCCGTCCAGCCAAGCTGCTGTCTGGGGCTGCTCAACGATACTGAAGAATTCCTTCATCCACTCTTCGCGAAAGCCCTGGGGCGACATCCACATCTGCGCTTTGGGATGAGAGCGGCGCAAGCTCGCCTTCTGTTTTTCCAGAAACGCGAACATCGGTTTGGGCGCGGTGTGACCAGGATCGCCGCCGGGTACGAAAACGGCGTCAATGCGCGGAACCACTTCGTAGATGTGGGCCCATTCTTTCAGCGCGGATTCAACCGTAGCCGGGTCCGCGTAATCCGGGTCCATGGCCGGATACCAGAGCCAGACCTCCAGGTCGTAGCTTTCGCAGATGCGAGACATCTCGATCAACATTTGTTCCGGAGGCAGCGGGAAGTGCGGACTATCGGGAAGATCGTCGGAGCGGGGCGGAATTAATTCAATAGCATTAGTGCCGAACATGGCGAGATCGCGTATGTATTGATCCCATGTGGGCACGTTCCAGGCATCATAGGAGTTCGTTTTGGGCCGGTAGCCAAGTTGATGGCCGCGCAGCGGATATTTGGGCGCACTGGAGCCGACAACCCGCTCAGGATCAAGCTTTGCGCTCCCGCGCGCGCACACGATATTGCGCAACACCTTGCCGACGCCAAATAGCAGACCCCGCTCGTCGGCGCCGACTATGGAAATACGATCTCCATCGGCGCGGATGGCATAGCTATCGCGGGGGCGGCCGGGAGACGCGATAGCTAATGAAATGACGGGGCCGGCATTCGCCTGCGCTGTGATGGGCCAACGAAGCTGGCTGCGTTTTTCTACTTCTTCCACCAACACGGTGGCCGCTCTTTTCATGCGCGGTGACGCATTGCCGGGAAAAGCGACTGTACAGTTTTTAAGATCGAGGGCGTTGTCCCGGGTTTGGGCGGGCAGCCAACGCGAGAGTGCGAACGTGGCGCCAGTTTGTTGGAGAAAGCTTCTTCTGTTCATGGAATTTAGTGAAGGAACCGGTTGCGCAGCATGGCGCTGGTGAAGCCAGGCTGGCGCACCAAATCAAGCAAAGCTTTTTCTTTGTCAAGTACCTTTCGTACAGCGTCGGGCAGGCCTTCGAAGCTCTGCTCCGGAACCGTGATGATGCCGTTCTCATCGCCATGCAGCATATCTCCGGCACGAACGGTCATGCCGTGTAGATAGACAGGCACATTGGAGCGAACGATACGAAAGTTCGCGTGGCTTGAAACGGCCCCGAGCGCGAAGTAGTGAAAGCCGAGTTTGCGAACGGCACTTAGGTCTCGTACGGCGGAGTCGCTAACAAGTCCAATGGCGCCGAGAGTGGAGAAGATGGTGCACATCACCTCACCACTATGAGCCGCGCGATGGGAATCACTGCCGATATCTTGCATGACGACGATCGCGGGCTTGGGCGATTTTTCGACTGCGGCGAAAAGATCAACGAAGGCAGCTTCTTCGAGCGGATTGACGTTGCTTACTGTTTCGACTTGCGCTGTGACGGCGTAGCCGCACATGACGCCCAATTCGGGGAAGAGGCAGCGTACTCGAACCGAAGGAAAACCTTCGGCACGGGAACGGATCTCAAAAGACTCGATGGCATTGGCTACGGTGGGGGTGTCAACCGTTCGCAGAAAATCCAACAATTCGCTACGGCTCATTTGGCCTCCCAAATGGTCGCGCCGATATAGCGTTCGGTGTCTTTTGCGTCATTGAAGGATGGCTGGCCGGCGAGGCTGAGCAAGCCGATAGCAATGGCGAACATCGACGTACGCATGGTGTGCAGACTACCAATGGAGCCGAAGCGCAAACTGGATTTGGCGTGCATTGGTAATTTCCGTAGTGATGGTTCCGGCTGAGGTAGAACCGATGCTGCCGTTGGGCAGCCCGAAATTCGAGTGATTGAGAACGTTAAAGAACTCTGAGCGGAACTGAAGGCCGAAGCGCTCCGTGAGACGAAAATCTTTGTCGGCGCCCAAATCCCATGTCTCGAGCCCGGGTCCGATGAGGACATTTCGTCCCGTGTTTCCGAAGGTGTAGATAGGCGGAGCAACGAAGCAGCTGACGTTATACCACTCGTTGATCGATTGCTGCGAAGTGGGCAGATTGCCATCGCAGATGCGGTTCGGGCGCGTAAATGTGCCAGTGTTGGCCGTCGGGGTTGCAAGCTGAATGGAGAAGGGGGCGCCAGACTGCAAAGTGACGATGCTGGTTATCTGCCAGCCTCCGGCCAACGCGTCTTCGATGGCATTTGCGCTGCCCACGAACCTGCGGCCGCGGCCGAATGGGAGGTCGTAGATGGTGCTCAGGGTGAAGCGGAACTTGTAATCAAAGTTGGAAAGACCATAATCGGCGGCGACATCGCGCGGGTTCTGAATGTTAATGCGCGACTCGCCGGTTGAGGAATTGCCGCCAGCGCCTTGATCGAGGCTCTTGCTGTATGTGTAAGCAGCAAGGAAAGACAGGCCGGCCGAGAATCGCTTTTCCGCCGAGAGCTGCAGGCCGTTGTAACTTGAAGGTCCGCGCGGCTCCCAAGCAGAAATGGAAGCGACGCTAGGATACGGTTCGCGAGCTGTCACCGAACCGGGGCCAGGATCAGCAACGTCCTCTTGAATGTTGAGGTTCAGATGATCGCCGTGGCTGCCAACATAAGCCCCACGGAGCACAAGCGAGTTCGACACCTGGCGCTCCAGCGTGAAGTTCCACTGCTGCACGTTCGGCGTCAGGTTGGGTGTCGGTTGGTAGACCACGGTGGGCAGATTGTTGGCGCTGGGTGTGTTCGGGATGCCGGTATCGGTATGCAGGCAGGGTGATGTGGAACTGCAACTGACGGCGTACTGCGCCGCAAACGGATTATTGATGAAGAGCCGCGTTGAACCGCCTATTCCTTGTTCATCAAAATAGAAGAGGCCATACGCTGCGCGCACGACCGTCTTTTCACCGACGCGATAGGCCACTCCGACGCGAGGGCTGAAGTTGTGATATTGGGTGTTGAGGATTGTGTCTGAGATGCCATTCTGGCCGGCAATGGCAAGCGTGCTTCCGGGCCCAAGGAAAAAATCAGACTGGCGGTTATGCCGTTCCTTATCGGGCGTGAACAATTCATAGCGCAAACCGAGATTGACGGTGAGCCGCGAACTCACGCGCCACTGGTCTTGCGCGAAAGCACCGTATTCTGTGTAGCTTTCGTAGGGGACGCCGTCGGGCGCGGCGGACTTGGATGAACTGACCGGCAGGCCCAGCAGAAAATCAGCGAAGCCGTTGCCACCTGAGGACATGGCGGGATTGTTGGTGTAGACGCCGCTGAAAGTGAGTGAGCCGGATGGCGCCGCAAGCTGGAAGAACCCGAATCCGTTGTGAATGACGTCGAAGCCGAAGCGAAACGAATGCGCGCCATGGACATAGGTGACTGTGTCGTTTGCTTCCCAGGTATTCTGCGGAACGATTTCAGGGAGATTGCTGGAGCTGTAACCGGCGTATCCGGAGATGCTGAGCGAAGCCATTGCTCCCGAGTCTTCGCCAGTGTTCGCGCCCTGAAGGCCGAGCTTTTGGGCCACGTCGTAGGGCTCATCAAGGGGAGTCACGGTCAGGGCAAAGCGCGTGTAGCCGAGAGCCAGTTGATTGGTGATGTTGGGCGAGAACTGGTGGATTTCCTGCAGGGTGGCCTGATCGCTGGGCGCGTGGTTCAGACGGAGGGAGCCCGCGGTTGCAGTACCTTGAACAAACGCGAGCGGGTTGAGCACTCCGTTGTTAAAGACGGGTGTGGCGGGGTAAGTAATGTCCGCGCCGCCGTGTGTCACACGGCCGAACATACTGTCCCTGTCGCTGAAGACCTGATCGACACGTACGTCGTATTGGTCCTGGGTCTGCACGGCGAGGTCATTCAAACGCAGGTTGTTCTTGTTGCCGGGAAGGTTCGGGAGCGGAGTGATCGCTAGAAGATTCAGCGCGACCGGGTCCATCTCGGAAAGCGGAATCGTGTTGGCGGCAAACTGAGTGCGCATTTTGGTGGCGGCATTGTAACTCGTGGGGTCGTAGATGCTCGCTACGCCCGTGAAGTTTCCTGAGCGCATGGCCGCGGTCGGCTCCGTCACGATGGAAGTACTCGATTCGTGCACGCGGAGCCCTTGGTAGTCGCCGAAGAAGAAGGTCTTGTTTTTGCGAATAGGGCCGCCGATGGCGCCCCCGAACTGGTTCTGCTGAAAAGGCGGCTTTTGAGCATCGAAGAACTGGCGCGCGTTGAGGTCGGCGTTGCGCAGGAACTCGAATGCCGAGCCGTGGATCTCGTTGCCGCCGGAGCGCGTGATGACGTTGACCACTGCGCCGCCGCTCACGAATTGGGCGTCATAGTTACCCACTTGAACCTTGAACTCTTCGATGCTTTCGAGATTCGGGAACACCTTCAGCGTTCCGACCGATTGGTCTTCATCATCGAGCCCATCGATCATGAACGTGTTGAAGCTTCCGCGCGAGCCGTCGGCGACGATTTCGGCTCCAGCGCGCTGGGTCTCGTTGCCGTTTCCCTGGGTGCGGATTCCACCTACGGGGCCGGGGTTTGTGCCGGGAACAAGCAAGCCGAGCTGCGAGAAATTGCGGCCGTTCAGTGGCAGCTGCTGCGTGGACTGCTCGGAGATCACGTTGCCGACCTCAGTCGATTCAGTATTCAGCAGCGGAGCGGCGCCTTCAACGGTAACCTGCTGTTGGACGTCGCCCACCTGCAGACGGAAATCCTGCTGGGCGACCTGCTGGATCTGTAGAATGATGTCCTTGCGTATTTCGGATTTGAAGCCGGCCGCTGTGACTTCGAGAGTATAGGTACCAGCTTTCAGCAGCGGCACGGTGTAATTGCCGTCAGCCGCCGTCTGCCTACTGACGGAAACGCCTGTTTCCTGCTGTGTGACCCTAACCTGGGCGTTGGCGACAGGCGCTCCGCTGGGATCTGTCACTTGTCCGGAGAAAGTGCCCGTGGCATTCACCTGGGCGTACATTCGAACTACCAAGCAGGTTGCTAACGTTGCGGCCCACGTTGCCGCCCGGAGCGTCTTCATCTTGTCTTCCTTTCTGCTACACGGTTTTAACCTTCTTCATCTCGGGCACGTAGTCCATCGCTCTGAGCAGATCCGAGAAGCGCGATTCCAATTCGGCGCATTCGGCTGCATCGAAGTTCTGTAGCGGCTCAGCTATTACGTCGTCAATCAGCTCTAGCATTGCGAGCGCGTGCTTCAGACCGCGCAGATAGCTTGTTTCCGAAGGCCCAACCGTGTAAACGGCGTTGGATACCGCAACGATTATCTGCTGCGTTCGCTCGGCCTCCGCATCGTTCCCATTTGCTGCGGCTTCAAAGAGGCGTACAAAGATTTCTGGAAACATGTTTGCCCCGCCACAGACGCCACCGTCGGCGCCAAGCTTTAATGCCGCTAGAAAAGTCTCTTCGTTTCCGACGAGCAAAGTGAAATCATCACGACGCACAAGTCCTGATTGCACCGACTCGAGATAGTCCAAGCTTCCGTTGCTATTCTTTAGTCCGATCACTTTCGGCAGTTCAGCGAGATGGCACACCGTTTCGGCCTTCAACGCCGTGTGCGCGAATTGCGGAATGTTGTAAAGAAACACCGGAAGAGGCGATTTTTCGCAAAAATTGATAATGTAGGCGCCCAACTGATCCTGATCCAGACCGAAATAGCAGGGCGGGGACAAAGCTAGCGCAAATGCGCCAGCGTTCGCAGACACATTTGCCAAACGGACAGTATGTTCGAGAGCTGTGTCCGACACGTTGACAATTAAGGGCACGCGCTTTGCAGTAATTTCGCTCGCTCGTTGTATCAGCGAACAGCGCAAGTCGACGCTCAAAGACGGCCCTTCGCCTGTGCTCCCGAGAACGAAAAGTCCTTGAACGCCGCCCCCGATGACATGCTCAATGAGCCGCTCCAGCGAATTTTCATCAAGAGTCCGCCGGTTGCGCAGGGGCGTGACGAGCGGCGTGATGACACCGCGCAGCTTACAGTTTCGCGATTGCAGATGGGTTACCTGAAATCCTTAGGTTGTCTTAAGGAACTATATACCGATGTCGACATGATGTCTACAACAAAATGCAAGTGGATGGTCTGTCGTATACTGGGGCGATGAAGAGAGGCGCTTCTCTCCCGGCCCGCGGCCTTAATAAAGCCAACTCCATCCGTGAGAAGGCATACATTCTGATTCAACAGAAGATCGCGCGCGGCGAGCTGAGACCTGGCACCGCAGTCTCTGAAATCGCGCTCGCCAAGGAACTGGGCAGCAGCCGAACGCCGCTTCGAGAAGCGCTTGGCCAACTAGTCGCCGAGGGGCTACTGGAGCAGACCCCAAATCGTGGTGCCGTGGTGGTTCAGCTGAAGCGTCAAGACATCATCGACCTGTATGAACTGCGCGAGGCGCTAGAAGTGTACGCCGTCGGCAAAGTGGCGCAACGCGTCAATTCAGAGACTGAGATTGAACCCCTCCGGAAGCTGGTGGGCGAAATCGATGTGCTGCAATCAGAACTGAAGAATAGCGACCAACAGGAACTGACGGAGCGGCAGATGCAGAGATTTGTCGCATGCGACCTGGGTTTTCACTCGCTGCTGGTGCGCATGGCGTCGAATGCAAGAATCCTGAAGCTTGTGAACGAAACGCGACTACTGATTCGTATCTTCGCCATTCATCGCCGCGGCCACAATGCGGCCATGCTTTTGAACATTAATGCGCAACACAATGAAATGATTCGAGCCGTATCGGAACGTAATCCAAAGGCAGCCATGCAAATCCTTTCTAGTCACATTCAGAGGAGCTTGCGGGAGCGCCTGGAAGATTTCGACCGGTGGGAGCACGAGTCGTCTATGCGTGACGCTCTGCCGGTGTTCTTCGACCTGCACTCGGCGGGCGAGCCGATTTGAACTGAGCGCCAGCGACGGGATTCGTCGGGATAATTCGCTTGCACACGCCATCGAAACAGGTCCCGAGCGGGCTTCACTGCTGGAATTCAGAGCAGGTAGTCCAAAACAAGCGTTTCGAAGTGTTCCACTCGAGTGAGGTCAATTATCTTTCGGCAAATTTCTTCGAAAATCGGACCCATGCGAGCGTAGGCGACTCGATCCAACGCCGCCAAGCCGATTTCGACGATTGAGGAACCGGCTAACAGCTCGATCCAAGTGCTTCCGGCAGATCGTCCACACTTAAGACATTCGGCCTGGCTACTTCACAGCCACAGAGAACCTTGCGTATAAGCCCCAGATCTTTCAGGATTGCGCGGCTTCTTTCTATGTGGCAGCTCAACTGATTCATCTTGTAGAGTGCGAGACGCAAACCATCGGCGTAGCGTTCTCCAACTGCGTCGGCCGCTTTCTGGTTGAGTTCCTCGGAGACATCGGAGACTATATCTTGGAGGACAGTCATGAACTCGAGGGCGCTTTCGATCGATGGAAATGGTTGTGAAGGTTTATTGTGCATGTTCTGTTTTCGCTTCTAAAGTTGTTTGCGCGGTTGACACGCCGAATCGAAAATACGGCTGTAATTCTGTTTCACGAGAAGCCAGTTGATTCTCGCGTCTATCCAGGGTTTCGGCGAGAAAGGCTAAAACGACCTTGCTTATAGCCTGATGCATGGTTTCGATGGAGACAGGTCTCCTTGCAGCCCAGGGCCATGGTTTTTCGAGCAACGCTAAGTCGGAAAAATCGAGGTGTGTACCGTGTAGAAGGGTGGCAACCTGCGCGTCGTAAAGGGCAGCATCGCGCCGCACGCACTGATGATATTCGAGCGTTCCCAGACGCACCATGCCATCCACGTTGTCCGGATAAGGGCCTTCGTTGTGAAACCACAGCGGATCGTCTTCAAGAAGGAACAGGAATGGCTTGGGGATGCCATGTTTCATAACTCCGCTGAACATCCAACCATCCATATTCACGCCAGCCCTGAAGCGCGGATCGATACGGCAAGCTTCCGCGGCCACCGCGCCCCCGAAGCTATGGCCGGCGGCCGCAACGCGAGAAAGGTCCATATGTTTGGCGATCCTGTCGAGTTTGGTATCGCTACTTCTGCGCGCCAGTTGATTGAAGACAAACTCTATGTCTTCCACGTTGGTTTCAAGGATCTTCCCGCTTTTGATGGCCGATTGTTGCATGGCGGCGCGAGATTTCAAATTGAGCCAGGCATCTGGCAGACCATTTCTGACGGTGCCATCAGGAAAAGGGACGCGGGCACAACTGTCGGGATGATCGAAACCGATAACAATATAGCCATAGCTGACCAGAAATTCCGTCAAGTAAGTGTTCTGGCTCCGATACCCTCCCGAGGACGGACTGAAGAACACGACGGGAAACCGTTCAGGCGTTTGAGCCATCGGCGCGTCGGTGTGTGCGTGCGTTTTGACGTATCGAAGCTGTCTGGTTCTCCAGCTTAAGGCGCTGGTTTCACGGTAAGGCGCCGTCGGGCCACTGGTGGAATACGCCGGATACCAGATCTGCGCAACAAACCGGCGACGGTCGCCGGGCGTAGCGGAAAACTCTTCAGCGCGGTTCGGATCGGTGAAATAAAACGTATGGGTTCCGATGGCATAGGGACCCGGCGGCTTGGGAAACGAAATGACAGGCATCCTGTAGCAAGCGGCGAGGCCGATCACTGCACCGGCAAGCGCTGAGCAAGAAACAGTGTCTTTGAACGGGATGACGTGAAGCCCAAGCCTCGTGATTAGCAGACACATGGCAAGGTACAGGGGAATGGCCGTCAGACGAGGCCCTTCCGCGACGCAATGCAAGATAAACGCGAGTACAGAAGCGGTTGCGAACGCCCAGGCCACGGCCCTCCCCCGGCCAAAGAAGGAGAGGATTGCCGCGGCTATAACAAGACAACCGAGCGTGGCTTCGAGTGGGCGCATCGCTTAGGCGACCTTAGGTTGGGATAGGCTGCTGCCGGGCTGTTCGGCTACTCCTGCCCGGCCGCTCGAGTCTTTTGGCATTGCGATATCGAGATGTTTGCGTAATTGTTGGCCTAACGCCGATACGTTCGGTTCCCGGAATAGAGAATCGTGCTCTCCGGGCACCTCAACGACGTAGAGATTGCCCTTGCAGCTTTGGCCCCAGCCTAAGTCATGCTCGTCGATGCCAGCCTCGTGCGGCCTGAGAAGGAGAACGGGAAAGCTGGAGTTAGCACGGTTGAAGTTGTGCTGCTGCACGATGAAAATGCGCTGTTTCGCCCGCTTCATCAGTGGCGGAACGGTCTTCGCCATGGCTGAAACCGACGACATCAAGCCATTTTTGAACGTGCAAGCAAGGGTATCTTTGAGTAAGCCCATCGTATTCGCTGCCGAACGCACGATTGTGCCCGCCTCGGCGTAGTGTTCCGGATTGATGGCATCAATCAGCACGACCAGGCCAATCTGTCCGCCTTGTTTTTC
Organism: Bryobacteraceae bacterium; assembly: GCA_049585195.1. Classification (GTDB taxonomy): domain Bacteria; phylum Acidobacteriota; class Terriglobia; order Bryobacterales; family Bryobacteraceae; genus KBS-96. The sequence continues at coordinate 19,646 of JBAUZG010000052.1, forward strand.
GATCGCACGCGCTGTTTCATAGGCGGTGATTCCGTCCGCGCACCAGCCTCCCAAATAGAACGGCCCTTTGCCTTGGCGTTCCATGAGCAGGTGAGCGAGCTCGCGGGCCACTTCCGGGCGCCGGCTCCCGAGAGGCACAGTGATGTAATCGTCCGGAGTCTCTGAATCCCGGTACTTTGCAAGAGACACTGCCAGGAACGGCTGGTCGTCGCCCACGTGTTTGGCAAGAGTGCGGTAGAAATGACCGCCGCCGAGCATGAAGAAGGGCGTGCGGCTTCCCTTCGGCTGCACAGCCACAATATCGCGATGACCTGCCTCGGCGCTCTCGCCGGAAATGACGGACGACATGGCCGCGGGAGTGGGATCGGCAAATAACTCGGATAGCTTCATATCACTGCCGAAACGTTCGCGAACCTGAGCGAGCATTCGGACCGCACTTAGCGAGTTGCCGCCCGCGTCGAAGAAATTAGTAAACGCTCCGATCCGATTTACCTTCAGCACCTGCTCCCAAATGTCAATTACTGCTTGCTCGACCTCGTTCCGCGCGGCCACGTACGCATCCACATACGAAGGCGCGGCGCTAAGGGAAACGGCTTTCGAGATGTCTCTGACCAGCAGCTTAATCTCCGCTGGCCGGATCTCCGGGTTCGATGCGACTGCTTCGAGAATTCGCCTGTAGTTTTCAAGCAGATGATCCGCAATTTTGGGATCGAACACGTCGGTGTTCACGTCCACTGAGGCTCTCCAGCCATCTGCCCGTTCGACCAAAAAGAAGTTGAGATCGACGAACGTCCCGGTGGACTTTGATGGAATCGCGGTCATTTTTACTCCGGAGCGTTCCCATGGCCGAACGAAATCCCGCTGAAAAATGAAGTTCACTTGAAAAGGAAGCTGCCTCGGATGTTCGAGCCGGGGCTGTATCGCACTCATCACCTGTTCGAATGGAATGTGCTGGGACTTTAGGCTGTCAAGAACCACTGCGCGGGCCCGGTCGACAAGTTCCTTGAAACTCGGGTTGCCCGATGCATCCAGGCGCAGAATCACAGAATTAACAAACCAGCCAATGAGCGACTCGAGTTCCACCTGATCGCGGCCAGAGACTTGTGTGCGGACGGCCAAGTCGGTTTGAGAGGACTCGTGATTCATCAGGATGGCGAACGCCGAGAGCATCGTGACAAACAGCGTGCATCCGCGCTGATCGCTGAAACGCTTGAGTGCGTCAGTAAGCGCGCGAGGCAGGACGCGAGAGCGGATTTCGCCTTTTAGAACGGTCGATGCGGGCCGCTCGAAATCGGTAGGTATGGCAATTGGGGTGAACCCGTCCAACCGAGTCTTCAATTCCTGAATCTGTTGGTCGAGTTCGCCCTTTTCAATCCACTCCTGCTGCCAGCAGGCGTAATCGGCGTATTGGACCGGCAAAGGCTCAAGGCCGGGATCTCCTGCTTCCTCGAGCGCTTGATAGAAACGGCCCATTTCGTCTGTGACGATGCCGATCGACCATCCATCGGAGATGATGTGATGCATCGTCAGGAGAAGGACGAAATCCTGATCGGCAACTTGCAATAACTTGCCGCGAAACAGCGGACCTTCTTCAATGTCGAAACCGATCCGGGCTTCTTCGCACGAAAGGCGGTCGACTTCGGAGGTTCTTTCGGCTTCGGCAAGATCCCGCAAATCGATGACGGGTAGTGAAAAGCTGACTTCACTAGTGACCAACTGATGGGGCTCGCCGTCGCGTGTGACAAAGCGAGTGCGCAGAACCTCATGGCGTGCGACAACCTGCCGGAGGGCTTCTTCAAGGGAGGCGGCCCGGACAGGGCCCTCGAGTCGGAAGCGAACCGCGATGTTGTTGGCTGGTGTACCGGGCGAAATACGGTCGAGGTACCAGCATGTTCTCTGCACAACCGAGCAGGGGAACATGTAGCTTTCAGAATCCTGAGAAACAGTTTCGTCGAGTTGATCTTCCGTTCGAATCATGAAAATCCTCCGTTAGTTTCGGCTGACGATTTCGCGTGGCGTTGGGACGCGATAGGCTTGGCGCGATACCGCGCGAAGGCGTACCCGGTCCGGAGTAGCGCCCGCATCGCCATCCGGCTGCTCGCTACGCGCTAGAACCTCGATCGTCGGCCACTGCAGAATCTGCTGCGCGGTGAGATTGAGACCCGAGCGGTTGGCACGAGCCAGGATGCGGAATATCTGAATCGAGTCCGCTCCCATTTCAAACAAGTTGTCGTCGATGCTGATTTTGTCGAGATTCAACACTTCGCAGCAGATTGAGACAAGCTGTTCTTCGTTCTTGCTCCGTGGCGCCCGGATGGACCGTGCTGGCGCGGCTTGTTCAGGTTCAACCTTCGGCAGCCCATTCCGGTTGACCTTGCCATTCGGTGTTCGAGGCATCTCGGTCAGGTACATAAAGAAGGCGGGCGTCATGTAGGCCGGCAGCGACGCATTGAGGAATGTTCGCAACTCGGCGCTGTCCAGGGATTTACCGCTTGCCGAGGTGTAATAGGCGGCGAGTTGCTTGTTGCCGCGGTCCTCGTGAACAATAACTACCGCTTCAGCGATCGAAGGATGCTTCATCAGGACTGCTTCGATTTCTCCCAGCTCGATGCGGAATCCGCGAATTTTCACCTGATGGTCGAGCCGGCCAAGGAATTCGATGTAGCCGTTCGGTAACAGACGAACCAAATCGCCGGTCCGGTACATTCGGGCATCGCCACTGAGGAATGGATTCGGCAGGAATTTCTCGCCTGTGAGGGCTTCGCGTTTGAAGTATCCGCGCGCCAACCCATCGCCGCCGATGAAGAGCTCGCCTGGAACTCCAAGTGGCTGCGGCTCGAGATTCGTGCCGAGCACATAGAACTGTGTATTATCGATCGGCGGCCCGATACGGACCGGAGCGGGCCCTCGATCAACACGGGAGACGGCCGACCAAATAGTGGTTTCGGTCGGTCCATACATGTTCCAGAGATTGTCTCCGGAGGCAAGCAGGGCGTCCGCCAGATCGCGTGGAAACGCTTCGCCGCCGCACAACATCTTGAAGCCTGGACGCGGTTTCCATCCTGCATCGAGCAAGAGCCGCCATGTGCCCGGCGTGGCCTGCATTACCGAGATGCGCTCGTCTTCGATCATCTGCGCGAGGCTGAAGCCGTTGGTGGTTGCTTCCCGGCTGGCTACCACTACGCGCCCCCCGCTTACCAGCGGCAAGAAAATTTCGAGACCAGCAATGTCGAACGACAACGTGGTAACTGCGAGAAGTCTGTCTTCGGCCTGGAATCCGGGCTGCCGCTGCATCGAGTTCAAAAAATTCACAACTGCGCGATGTGGGATTTCGACACCTTTCGGCTTCCCTGTCGAGCCCGATGTATAGATGAGATACGCGAGATCTGTAGACTTCGGCTCGATCCGCGAAGCCGGAGCTGTTTCACGCTCGATCATGCTCCAATCGGAATCGATGCACACGATGTGTGCTTCGGTATGGGCGAGACCGGTCGCGAACCGTTGTTGCGTGAGAACCACGCGCGGCTTCGCTTCGTTCAAGATGAAGTCGACCCGTTCCTTGGGGTACGCCGGATCGAGCGGTAAGTAGGCTCCTCCCGCTTTGAGCGTCGCAAGCATAGCGATCACCATTTCGAGAGAACGATCGAGCACAAGCGCGACCACCTGGCCCGGCGCAACCCCATGTTTCACCAGGAAACCAGCCAGCTGTTCCGCGCGGCTATCGAGTTCGCCGTAGGTCAGGCTCGAACCGTCGCACACGGCGGCAATCGCTTTGGGATTGTTCGCGGCGCGTTGCTCGAAGAGGCTGTGAACGCAGAGATCGTGCGGGTAATCCCGCTCGGTCGAATTGAAGTTGAAAAGCAACTCATGGCGTTCGGCCTCGGTCAGAAGGGACAGACGGGAAACAGGCTGCCGCATGTTATCCGAGGCCGAAAGCAGTAGCTGTTCGTAGTGTGCCAGCCACCGTAGCATAGTGGATTCGTCGAAGAGTTGGGAGTTGTAATCGAGATCGAGAGTTAAACCCTGATCGCTCTCTACCACGTTCAGGAACAGATCGAAATTCACAAACTTCTTGGCGCAACTGTCTACTTCGGTTTCGAGATTACCCACGCGAACCGGAGAAAACCGTTCGACGTTGAATTGCACATCAACGAGTGGAAGACGGCTTGGGTCGCGTTTCAGGTTCAGCTTGCGAACCAGCGTTCCGAACGTGTACTGCTGGTACTCATAGGCATCGAGCAGCGTCTGCTTGGATGCGGCTAGCAATTCCGCGAACGTGATGTCCGCTGGAAGCTGCGCCCGGAGCGGCAGGAGATTGACACAATGCCCAACGAGCGTCTCGCCTTCGAGAAGGGATTGACCGGCTGCGGGAATACCGACAACCAGATCGTCCTGTCCGGTCAAACGACCTAACAGAGCCTCGAATCCCGCGAGAAGAGTTGCAAACAGAGTGCTACGCTCCGCGATGCCGGCCTTCTTGATTTTGCGATATTCGGCAGCGCCGATGGTCCGCCGAACCGTAGCGCCCTCAAATGCTTTCACTGCGGCGCGGGGCCGATCCGTCGGCAGATCGAGCAACGGCGGCAATTGCGCAAACTGCTTTAACCAATACTTCTCGACTTTCTCCTGTGAAGCTGAGGCGGCTTCCGCTTCAAGGTCCTTCGCATATTGGCTGAACGCCAGAGCCTCAGGCAGATCCGCTTTCTGGTTCCGCAGGCGAGCCGAGTACAAGGCGCTCAACTCGCTGAGAATGACGTTCGTAGACCAACCGTCGCATACGGCGTGATGCGAAGTAAAGAAAACAACATGGTGGCGAGCCGCCAGACGGACGATTCGAATTCGCACAACAGGCCCGTTGTCAAGATCGAAGGGTGTTTGTGCGTCTTCATCGATCAGGCTTTCGAACGCGCTTTGAGGATTTGCGTCAGCCGAGAGATCGACCAAGGGAATCTCGATCTCGAGATCGTTGTGGAACCGAACGGTCTTGGTTTCGAGATCAAATGTGGAGCGCAAACTCTCGTGCCTCCGAATGATTTCCGCCAGAGAATCGCGCAGACACGCTTCATTGAGATCGCCTTTCAGGCTGACGGTGAAGGCTTCATTAAAGGAGCAGGAAGCCTGTTGGCTGAGCTTCGCGGAAACCAAAACTTCGAGCTGCGATTCGGTGATTGGGGCTTCCATGATGGCCGGAAGAGCCGCAGCGGAATTGGGCTGCGCTTCTTCCACAGGGCCTGGGACCTGCACCCGGTAGGGCAACAGATCTCCGGCCTGCATCTCGCGAGCGCTCTCGTCAAATGCTCGCTCAATTGCCCGCAGATCCTGCTCGCTATGCGCGGTCGTCAGGAAGCAGGGGAAGCCTTCCAGGATGTGAATACCTTTTTCACGCAGGTGATAGTAGAACAAGCTGCCAAATCGAAACTCGGTCGGAAAACCGAAGTAAAACCAGCTTCCGCAAGTCTCGATTTTCGACGGGATCCGATAGCGTTCAAAGATCGCGTTCAGTTTTGCAACCAGCGCCGCAGTTTTCTCGTTCAGTTGTTGCTGTAGGGCGGGCCCTTCCTCCTTGAGATGGGTCAATACGGCACGCGCCGCGGCCATTGCCAGTGGATGGCGCACGAACGTCCCGGCGAAGAATGTGACGCCGGCTTCTGGAAATGAATCGTCACCATAGTTCCACATGCCGCCGTCGAGCGCATCCATGAATGCCGCTTTTCCGGCGAGTGCCCCGATGGGAAACCCTCCGCCAAGAACTTTTCCGTAAGTCACCATATCGGCGCGAATTCCAAAGTGGGCCTGTGCGCCGCCGATGTGAAGCCGGAATCCGTTGACGACCTCATCGAAGATGAGCGCTGTGCCTGAAGCGGCTGTGATCTCACGGAGCGTTTGCAAAAACTCCCTGGGCTGAAGATTGGGATGCCGGCTTTGCACGGGCTCGAGGATGACGGCTGCCAGTTCGGAAGCCTGCTGCCGGATAATTTCGATCGATTCCGGCGTGCCGTAATCGAGGACGATCACGTTCGCAACAACTTCTGGCGCGATGCCAGGCGCGATGGGTCCGGTTTTGAGTGAACCATTCTTGCCGATGCGCTTCACAAGAACTTCCTCGAAGTTGCCGTGATAGTCACCCGCAAACATCACGACTTTCTTGCGGCCGGTTACGGTTCGAGCTAAGCGGAGTGCCGCCATGACGGCTTCGGACCCGGTATTGCAGAAGGTGGCTCGCTCGTTACCCGTCAATTCGCATAACAGAGTGGCAACCTCTCCAGCAAGCGGCGTTTGCGGCCCGATCTCGATTCCTTGTTCCAATTGCTTCTTAACGGCCTCGCTGACGAAATCGGGCATGTGGCCCAATGCGATGGGGCCGAAGCCGTTCAGAATATCGATATATTCGTTGCCATCGACATCCCAAAGCCGCGAACCGCGGGACCGGACCGTGGTGATGGGATAAACAATCTCTTTCCACTCGGTCCGGAACCCCGATACCACCCGTGGGTCCGCTAGAACCGGCCGATATTTCGCCGTTATTTCTTTCGAACCACGTGTGCGCTTTGTGAAGCGATCCACGAATTCTGAAATGTACTTCTGCTGGGCCGGACTGAGAACTGGTGTCGCATCGTGTTGGATGGGCTTATATGGCCCAAATGCTTTGAATTCCCTTTCTGGCGTTTTTTCCACAACCGGCGCGCCTGGCATCTCGGCTGCAGGGGCGGCAGGTCTTGCTGCTGCGGGCGGTTGAGAAGCAGCTGCAAGCGCATGGTTCGGCGCAACGCCTCCAAGCATCTCGAGTTGGCGATTAACCAGCTGCGACATTGCCTGCAATTGCTCTTTCATGACGCGCTCTAGGGCACTGTCGCCGGAGATGAGAGCCGGCTGCGGAACCGGGCTAGAAACAATGGCAACTGTCGAAGCGGCTTGCATCGGAGAAGGCGGCGCTTGTGCCGGCACAACCTGTTGGGACGCTTCCGGCTCGGCCATCAGGCCAGGGGCAGCAGTCTTGTCAAGATAATCCGCCAGCGCGTCAACGGAAGCGAGATCCGTCATCAATTGACGGAACGTCACCTTAACTGCGAATTGTGCCTGCAGCGCCTGTGTCACTTGAGTCAGAAACAAAGAATCGAAACCCAATTCAAGGAAGGTTGCGGCCGGATCGATCTTCGCCGCCTCCATGCCCGAAAGATCCTGAAGGATACTAATCAACGCCGATACAAACCGGTGACGCCGTCCAGCGGCTGTTGTTGCTTGAGACATTTGCACTCCTTCTTCTTTTTGCGGGGCGCCGTGTTCGGCCACCGCTGGTGTTTTTTCTTCTGAAAGCTGTTCTGATGCCTCGATCCAATAGCGTTCACGCGCAAATGGATACGTGGGCAGCGAGACTTTCACCCGCTTGGCGTTTTCGTGAACGGATGCCCAATCCGGTTTCACACCCGCACTCCAGAGCGTGCCGAGAGCGGCCAGCATCGAACGATAGTCTCCGTGGTCTTCTGCGGACGCGGGTTCCGTCAACGACGACGCGACAATCTGTTCGCCTTGGTCTCCCGTGGGATGCTTACGTGCGAGAACTTGCAGTATCCTGCCCGGCCCTACTTCGAGTAGAAGATTTTTCGAGTCTTTCCGCAGATGCGCAATTCCGTCAGAGAACCGGACTGGCTGCCGGAAGTGGCGAGCCCAGTATTCGACGCTGGTAGCCTCCTCGTCCTTGATCCACGAGCCTGTGACGCACGAAACATAAGGAATTTGCGGCGGCGCCAGTTCGACGCTCTGAACGCACGCCGCAAACGGCTCAAGAATGGGGTCCATCATGGAAGAGTGGAAGGCGTGCGATGTGTGGAGGCGCCGGTGCTGGATGTTCTTTTCGGCGAGCCGCGCTTCGAGGTTCGCAATCTGATCGTAGGGACCAGCCACCACGCAGAGCGCCGGCCCATTGACGGCTGCGATACCTAAATCGCCTTCGAGCATCCCAGACAGATCGGCTTCGCTCAGATTCACGGAAAGCATCGCGCCGCCGGGTAAACCCTGCATCAGGCGGCCTCGCGTGGCGATCAAGCGCAAGGCTTCGGGCAAAGTAAATACTCCGGCAAGACAAGCTGCGACAAACTCCCCGACGCTGTGTCCGATCATCGCTGCCGGCTGAATGCCCCAGCTCATCCACAGCTTCGCGAGTGCATACTCGGTTGCGAAGATGGCAGGCTGCGCAAATTGGGTCTGGTTCAGACGTGCACGCGTCTGCTCGGTCGAGCCTTCAGCAGGAAAGAGCACTTCTCGAAGATCCGCGTCAAGATAGGTCTTCAGCAAATCGGCGCAGACATCCAACGCGTCCCGATATGCACGCGCGCTTCGGTAAAGTTCCAATCCCATGTTGGGGTATTGAACGCCTTGTCCCGGAAACATAAAATACACGGGCGGCGTCTCCGGACGCGTCTTTACGAGCTTGCGAGACTGCTCCCAATGCGAAAGCTGAGCCACCGCGTCCTCATGGGACTCCGCTCGAACAGCCGCACGATAGTCAAAGTGCCGCCGCCCGGTTTCGAGCGTGTAAGCGGCATCGGCGAGGTTAACCGAGGGGTGCTCGACCAGAAATGTTTTGAGACGAGACACCGCTGTACGCAGAGCTTCTGGCGACTTCGCCGAAAGAGGTAGCAACTGACACGGGTTAGAACTGGCTTCGGAGCTTTGAATAGGCGGTTCCTCGAGGACCACGTGAGCGTTAGTCCCACCGACGCCGAACGCGCTAACGCCCGCGCGCCTGGGCGCACCGGATGGTGTCTCCCAGTCCCGCAGCGCGGAGTTGACAAAGAAGGGGCTGTTTTCTAAGTTCAGATTTGGATTGGGCCGCGTAAAGTGGAGAATCCCAGGAATTTGTTTGTGCTCAAGGGACAAGGCCGTTTTGATGAGGCCCGTAACTCCCGCCGCCACGTCGAGGTGACCGACATTTGTCTTAGCGGTTCCAATCGCACAAAATCCGGTATCGTTCGTTGACGATCTGAACGCCTCCCTCAGAGCGGCCACTTCAATTGGGTCGCCAAGCGGCGTTGCCGTTCCGTGAGCTTCGATGTAGCTGACCGAGCGCGGATCGACATCGGCAGCTGCTTGGGCCATGGCAATCACTTGCGCTTGTCCTTCGACGCTCGGCGCCGTGAAGCCAACCTTACCCGCGCCGTCATTGTTGATAGCAGAGCCTCGGATCACCGCATAGATGTGATCTCGATCGCGAAGCGCATCTTCCAAGCGCTTCATCAGGACAACGCCGGCGCCCGATCCGAAAACTGTTCCATTGGCGTTCTCGTCAAATGTGCGGCAATGCCCGTCGGGCGAAACCATGCCGCCTGCCTGATACAAATAGCCGCGTTTTTGCGGGTAAGAGATCGAAACTCCTCCTGCCAGCGCCGCATCGCATTGGTACGTGAGCAGGCTCGTACAGGCTTGCGAGACCGCAACCAGCGATGTGGAGCAAGCCGTTTGCACAGTGATGCTGGGGCCTTGCAGGTTCAGCTTGTAAGATACGCGCGTGGCAAGCGTATCGTGAATCGCGCCTAGCATCGTGGTGTAGAAGCCGACCTGGTAAGCTGCCGCGTAATCGTGGGCAAATCGTTGGTCGGGACAGACATGCGTCAGAAAGTAACTGTTCTGACTGCATCCGGCAAAAACCCCAAATACCCCGTTGCTGGCGGATGGGTCGCAACCGGCATCTTCAAGAGCCTCCCAACAACACTCGAGAAACACGCGGTGTTGCGGGTCCATTTGCTTTGCTTCCTGCGGATAGATGCCGAAGAATGATGCGTCAAATCGGTCCGTATCCTCGAGCACTGCTCGGGCCCGAACATAGGCAGGATCGGCGGCTTGACCCGCCGCGTCGCGAACCTCCAATTCGTCCACCGCGAAATGAGAAATCGATTCAATTCCGTTTTTGAGGTTTTCCCAGAATTCGTGGTGATTCCGCGCGCCGGGAAGCCTCGCTGCCATTCCTACGATGGCAATACTGTCCGGCTTGATGTCCGTGTCGCTCATTGATCCCCCGATCAGCTTTTCGCTTATTTTCAAGAAGCCACCGGTTGCTTCCGAAGGCTTTGCAGTAGATCTTTCTGGCGTCTGGCCCGGTCGCGTGCAGATGTCAACCGGTTACACGCGTCCGCGGCATTAGTTAAGAAGGCTGCCAGCTTGCGGATTGTCGGAAACCGGAACAGATCGGTGATTGCGACGGGCGCGTTCATGCGCGCGTGCAACTCACTTTCGACAGTCGCAAGCAGAAGCGACGTTCCACCCAGATCGAAGAAATTGTCGTCCAGTCCGACAAATGTTCTTCCCAGAACGGATTTCCATATACTTGCAATCTGGTTCTCCATGTCCGTTGCGGGCATTTCGGCTGCCGGCTTCTTCGTGGATGTAAAGCAGGGCAACGCTTTCCGATCGATCTTGCCTTCGGGCGTGAGCGGGAAGGCATCGAGGATTCCAATGCGGGTTGGAATCATGAAGCCGGGCAGAGTGCGCGCGAGAAAAAGTTTGAGTTGCTCCTCGCTTGGATTCGAGTGCGGGCGCTTGTCCGCATAGGCGACCAGGCACTGTTCTCCGTTAGGCCGTGCGCTGACTGTCACGACGCTGTCGGCGACCTCCGGATGCTTACGAAGAGCAGCCTCTATCTCGCCCAGCTCGATCCTGTGTCCGCGAATTTTGACTTGATGATCGGTCCGCCCTGCAAATTCAATGCTGCCGTCTTCCCGGTAGCGGCCCTTGTCGCCCGTTTTGTACAGCCGCTCGCCACTGTGTGGCCTGAACACGTGCGGAACGAAACGTTGAGACGTCAACTCGGGCCGGTTGCGGTATCCGCGAGCGAGCCCATCGCCGCCGAGATAAATTTCGCCGAGCACTCCGACAGGAACAGGCTGCAAGAACCTGTCAAGGAGATAGGCTTCGCTGTTGGCAATGGGATGTCCGATTGGGATGCTGCCAGATTGGTCTGCTCGATCGATGTGATAGCAACAAGAGAATGTCGTGCATTCGGTCGGTCCGTAGCCGTTGATGAGTCGCTCAGGAGGCGCCGTGGCGAGCACAATGCCGGCGCTTTCAAGTGACACAACGTCTCCACCCGCGAGCAGATTGCGAACAGTGCCAAAGGCATCGGGTTTTCGCTTCGCCATCACATTGAACAGCGCTGCCGTTATGAACATCGAGGTGATATTCGAACTGCGGAGCGCCTCGGCGAATCGTGCTGGGGACAAGATCGTTTCGTAGGGAAGAATGACGACCTTCCCTCCGTTGAGCAGCGCGCCCCAGACCTCAAACGTGATGGCATCGAAAGAGAGTTTCGCGATCTGAGCAAACGTATCCGTGGAATCGATCTGAACGTAGTTGGTGTTTTTGACCAGCCGCACGATGCCGCGATGCAAGACCTCAACGCCCTTCGGCGTACCGGTCGAACCAGAGGTGTACATCACGTAAGCGAGCGCTTCGGCTGTGCCTTTGTGCGCTAGATTCTGGAGCGATTGCCGGGCGATGACCTCGCGTTCAGCGTTCAAATCGATGACATCTAGCGCGACGCCATCGAACGCCCGGCGGCCGGCCTGATCGGTGAGAAGCATCTTGGCATCCGAATCCTCGACCATAAACCGCAAACGGTCTTGCGGGTACGATGCATCCAACGGGAGATAGCAGGCCCCGGTCTTCAAGACAGCAACCATGGCGACGACCATGGGAATGGAGCGCTCGAGAGCGATGCCGACCACGGAACCCAGCCCGACTCCCCTCTGCTCCAGGTAGCGGGCCAATTGATTGGCCTGTTCGTTCAGTTCCTGATAAGTAAGACTCTCACTATTCGAGATCACTGCAACCGATGCGGGGCGGGCAGCCGCCTGTTCTTCGAATAGCTCATGAACTAACGACTCGCGGGGATAATCGGTCGTTGTTTGATTCCAGCGTGCGATCTCCTCGTGCTCCTCGCGAGTGAGCAGAGGGATTGTCCAGACCGAACGGTCCGGATTTGCCGCTATCGCAGAGAGAAGTTTCTCGAAATGCCTCGAGAAGCGAAAGAACCGGCCTTGACTGAAAACGGACCCGTGATACCGCAACAAGCCTTTCAACCCCCCGGGGGTTCGTGAAAGCGCCAGGCAGTACTCCGCATTCGACGGAATTGACGCCTCATCCGGTCGCTCAATCGTTGAGACCGGGAGTTGCTCGAACATAGCGCCCGAGACTCGCAGGACGTCGCGAAAAGTGAGATCATCCGGCAATCCGTTGCCAGCGTCGATGCCTTGGTAGCGCTCGAGCAATGTCCGCAATACAGAAAGCAGTACCTGGTCGAGCGTCGACGTTTCCGTTTCAGACAGCGCCCGAAGACGGTCGATTACTTCCGAATCCAAATCTATTGGACATTCGATTGCGGCATGGCAGTTTATCATTTGCTGGAATCAATTCCCTGAATGATTGATTTATTGCTCATTTGTCTCCGAATAACAACACTTACTCCTGGCTTCTTGTGTGATAGGGAGTTTGGCATTTTACGCTTTCACAAACTCAGTAATATTACTTCTGGGCCGCTTCGGCATTGGACGAAGTGGCCTTTGGGGCCACTCCCTCGGCGGCATTCGCGTGAAGAACGACAACTCACCTTAAAATCAACGAATTGGCAAACTCATCTAGAACGGTAAAAGTTAGAGCCGATTGAGCAATTAGCATTGGACTGTTAGTACCTAAACATATCGGATTGATTGACAGAAGATTCCATAATTTGCGGGAATGAAGTTTGCCGATATAGCAAATGAGAGGCAATAATGCTGTTGGGCGCCGTAAATGCCCGAGCAATGAGAGATCGGACCTTCAATCAGCCGCACCAGCATGACACAAGTAACCATCCCGGTCGAACCGGAGGTAGGAGAACAGCCGGAGTCTTCCGCACCTCAGCTATTGGTGCCGCGAAACCTCGTCCATCGGCTGCTCAGCGGCACTTCTACGCTTGGCGCAGCGGTTATGATCGAGCGTGGCCTCGGCTTTGCCGCCAACATTTTGGCGGCGCGCATAGGAGGAGCTGCGACATTTGGCTCCTACTCCTTGGCAATTACGACTGCCAATAACATCGGCACTTACGCCGCGGGAGGAATCGGCGCAACGGCCACGCGGTTTTCTGGTCAATACCCGAGGGGAAGCCGAGGCTATCCCGCACTTGCGAAGGCCCTGGTGTGGATATCGTTGGCCTCCGCGCTCGCGGCAGCGCTCGGTCTCTGGTGGGGAGCGGCTCCGCTGGCGCGTTTGCTTCACAAGGAGAGCCTGACCGGTCTACTGTCTTGGGCCGCCTTGTCAGCGGCAGGAGTGATTGCATTAGAATGCTGCCGGGGCTTCCTGGTGGGTCAGCACCGTCTGCTGGGGGTACTCGTTCTGTCCGGCTGCACCGGCCTCGGAATGGTTTCGCTGGTGCCGATTGCAGCGCATTTTGGCCCGGTTCCGATGATCCTGAGTCAGGGCGGAATTGCTCTAGCGAGTGTCGGTATTTGCTTTCTGTTTTTTCGGCCGCTCGGTCTCGCGTCGCCGATTCCGATTAGAGACCCGGAGCCGTTGCTTCCTATCATGAAGCGCGTCTGGTCGTTTGGGCTCGTGCAGCTTGCCGGCCTGGTTGGCGTCAATGCCGCCGGTTGGTGGCTCACTT
>JBAUZG010000053.1:0-8651 GCA_049585195.1 Bryobacteraceae bacterium
GCTCTGCTTTGCGGCTCGATTTCCGCACAATCAATTTGGGCTCGGTCAAAACCGTTCTCGGGCGGACATTCTCTTTTTTACCGACCAAGCTGAGCGCCAGTTTGGCAGCACGCTCGCCGAGCGTCGCCGAGTCCTGATCGACGCTTGTCAACGGCACGCGCAATAGCGGGGCGTACTGAACGTTTCCACAGCCTACGATGGCAATATCTTGCGGAATGTGTAACCCGGCTTCAAGAATCGCCTGCATCGCGCCGCTAGCCATCGGATCGTTGTAGCAGAACACGCCGTCGGGACGCGGATCGAGCATTAACAGGCTTTTCATGGCATCGTAGCCCGCCAGGTCGCCCGATTCGTCTCCGCGGGAACGCGCCGAGATGTAGCGGTCGGAGACCGTCATCCCATGCTTCATCAGAGCGGCACGGTATCCCTCCTGCCGGTCAATCGCCGGACTCACGCCCTTTCCAGCGATATGAGCGATGTTCCGGCATCCATTCTCAATCAAATGCTCGGTCGCCAGCACGCCGGCCAAGTGGTCGTCTGTGCCAATATAGTTCGCTTTCAAACCGTGAATCCGCCGGTCAATCAATACGTACGGTTTTCGCTGTTCGGCCAGCCGCCGGAATGTGTCACTGTCGGATTGGGCGGAAGCGACTAGCAGCACATCGAGGCTCCGCGCCAGCATATGTGCGATTTCTTCCTTTTCGAGCTCCGCGTCTTCATCCGAAGAGGAAATGATCAACCCGTAACCCCGTTTCCTAAGGACACGGGAGAGGTCTTTCGCCAATTGGGAGAAGAACGAATGGACCAGGTCGGGCACCACGAGGCCCATGAGGGAAGTGCGGCCAGTAACCAGCGCCCGGGCCGCCAGATTGGGTTGATAGTTCAGTTCCTTGATGCGCTTTTGAACCCGGGCGCGGGTTTCGGGACCGATGTCCTCGTGGTTCCGGAGAACCTTGGACACCGTGACCACGGAGACCCCGAGGTCTTTCGCGATGTCCTTCAGCGTGACGCCCATGACTCAAGTTATAAACGAAGCGCCCGGCCGGACTGATATCCGCCGGGAAATTATGCAGCCGCTGGTACAGGATTATAGGCGAACAATAAGCTTGATTACAACGTTAACTTTAGCGTCAAAAAATTTCGTTGACACACCCTCACCCCCGTGATATATCTTTCCGCAGACTAGTTGTTTCATGGTAGTCCCTTCTGTCTCCTGGAGCCCGTCGCTCCGGGGTCGGGGTAGCGCACCGAGCCGCTAGCGGGGAGTTGCTTATGCCAAGTTGCGTTCGTTCTGAATCCGAGGCGCAAGGCCGCCTGATTGGCCTGCTCCTTTCGTGTGTAGTTCTCCTCCTGGTCTCATTAGTTCCCAAGCTAAACGCCCAACAGTCGTTGGCGGCGATCAACGGAACCGTTACGGACGAGAGCGGTGCCGTAGTAGCTGGAGCCACAATTACTCTCACCAGTGTGGAATCGGGCGTCACCCGCACTAGTGTCACCAACGGGTCCGGCAACTATGTCTTTGTGGACGTCCTTCCCGCGGCCTACTCGATGAGGGTCACAAAAGAGGGTTTCAGCACGGTGAACCAGCCCCAGTTCACGATGTATGTGAATCAAACAGCTACGTTCAACTTCCATTTGACTGTCGGCGCCACACAGCAGTCCGTTACCGTGGAGGCCACGGCGGCGGCCATTGAGTCCTCTACTTCGGAGCTGGGCACGGTCATCAACGAAAAAGCGGTGAACGATCTTCCGCTAAACGGGCGAAATTTTACGCAATTGCTCGCGCTTACTCCCGGCGCAAGCCCGGTGAGCGTGGCGCAAAATTCGGGCGGCGGAGGCGGTTTCGCCGGAAATGCAATAGGCTCTTTCGTCTTTCCGGCATTGAATGGCCAGCGCAATCGCAGCAACATGTTCCTGCTCGATGGCACGGTGGACCTCGGTTCCTTCATCGGCAACTACAACTTCCCGCCGATAGTCGATACAGTCGAGGAATTCAAAGTTCAATCGCACAATGACGAAGCGGAATTCGGCCAAGCGGTCGGAGGCATCGTCAACGTAGTGACCAAGGCCGGGACAAACACGTTCCACGGCAGTCTGTGGGAGTTTCTGCGCAATCAGCAGCTCGATGCGCGCAATTTCTTCCTCGCCAGCCGGAACCCATTGCGCCAGAATCAATTTGGCGTTGCAGGCGGCGGGCCGGTCTGGATTCCCAAGCTATACAAGGGCGAAAATCACACGTTCTTCTACGGCGGCTATGAAGGGTATCGTCAGAGCCAAGCCACGCAAAATCTGCTGCTAACGCCCACTTCCGGCCAGTTGGGTGGCGACTTCAGCGGCGTCAGCAGTCAGATTTACAATCCCTACACAACGACGCAGCTTTCAAACGGCAGCTACAGCCGGACGCCGTTTGCCGGGAACATTATTCCGACGAGCCTTTTGAATCCGGCCGCGCTTCTCTATGCGAAAACTCTATTCCCCGCGCCCTCTACGACTAACGTCAGTGGCACTAACGCGGTTGATGCCACTCCGATCCATCTGAATCAGGACAGCTATCAAGGCAGGATCGATCAGGTATTCAACGAGCACGACACGCTATTTGGTCGCATTTCGTATTACAACAATACCGAGACCAGCTCAGCCGGCTTTCCGGGCGCGCTGAACGCCGTTTCGCTCGACGGTTGGAACTACGCGATTCATGAGACCCACACGTTCGGACCCACGTCTGTGCTCGATATGCACTTCGGACGGAACTGGGGCGACGACCTAATCGCCAAGGACTTTCCCAACATACCGTCGGGTTTTGTAAGCCAATTGGAAGGACTGGGATTCTCGCCCAACTTCATCTCCAGTTTCCGGTCCGGAGGCACGTATGTTCCGCTTATTAGCATCTCCGGATACCCGGGTGTTGGCGGAAATAACCTGCAAGATACCCGGGTTGCCGCTGTCTGGGAATTCGGTGGCGATTACACGAAGATCGTCGGGCGGCACACGTTCAAAGCAGGCGCGAATTTCGCCAGCAACAATACCGTGTCGCCGATCTATGGCGCAGATATCGGGTTCGCTGCCGCGGAAACGTCGAATCCGCTGAGCCCAGGCGGCACGGGCAATGCGCTCGCCTCTTTCCTGCTAGGTGTACCCGACAACGCAGGCAAACGGAATGTTCTCGAGACCGAACATGGCGGATGGGTGGACGGTTTCTACGTACAGGACCAATGGAAAGTAACAGACCGGCTGACCTTGAACCTGGGCTTCCGCTACGACCTGACACTATGGCCCATTTACGGAACACCTGGCACTCCCGATCAATATGTCGGCGATCTGAACTTAAATAACGGCACTTACATTCTGGCCGCACAGCCATACGCCTGCAGCCCGACCAATGGCTTTCCGTGCATTCCGGGTGGCACCCTTCCGGCTCACGTCGTTGTCAGCAATCTGAACAACTACGCCATCTACCACAACGACTACAAGAACTTCCAGGGACGCTTCGGCCTGGCCTATCGCCTCACCGACAACACAGCGCTGCGCGGCGGCTATGGCCGCTTCTACGATAGTTGGAACTCGATTATCCAACTGGCCCAGAATTACGAAGGTTCGTGGCCCGATGTTGGCCAGTTGCTTGCCAATAACCTGAACAAAACCGGCGTCACCGCGTCAATCGGCGATCCGTTTAACCTCGGATCCAACCCGGTTGTCTATCCCGCGGCAAATCCGTTCAGCCAAGTGCAGTGGTTTATCGACCCGACCAGTTACAAAATGCCGTATTCCGACCAGTGGAATTTCGGCATCCAGCAGCAGCTCGCAAAGTCGAATATTGTTTCGCTCGAATACGTCGGTGCGCACAGCCTTCAGCTCAACCTGGGCGGCTACAGGAACACGGCGCAATTTCCGGGGCCTGGCGATGCCGCTGTGATCGCCAGCCGCCAGCCCTATCCGTATATCTCGCCGACTTACTACGACCAAAGCATCGGTCAAAGCAAGTTCAACGCTCTCGAGTTCCGGTGGGAGCACCGGGCGTCCGCCGGACTCACCTATCTGATTTCCTACACGTATTCAAAATCCATGGACGTTGCCTGCTCGGGAAGTTTCGGCGCGGAAGGCTGCGAGTTGCAGAATGCATACGATATCAATGCTGATCGCAGCGTCTCGGGCTTCGACCTGCCGCATAACTTCTCAGGCAGCTGGAATTGGCAAATTCCGTTCGGCAAAGGCCAGCGATTCACGTCGGGAAACGGATTTGTGAACTATATTCTTGGCAACTGGCAGACTAACGGAATTGTGACTCTGCATTCGGGCGTTCCGTTCGATGTCACCGTAAGCGGCGATATCGCGAACACGGGGAACGTCCTCGAACGAGCCGACCTTGTGGCTTTGAACCCGTATGCGCCTAATAAGGGGCCGAATCTCTGGCTGAATCCCAGTTCATTTGCAACGCCGTCGCCCTACACCTTTGGAACCCTGGGCAGAAACTCGCTCCGCAACGACTGGACACGGAACCTCGACTTTTCCCTGTTCCGGCAGTTCCCTGTCAGAGAACACTCCTATTTCGAGTTGCGCGCGGAATCCTTCAATCTCACGAACACGGCGATCTTCGCTACTCCGCAAAATAACTTGAGTAACCCGAACTTCGGAGTTGTCACGTCGACTCAGAACAGTCCAAGAGAGCTCCAGTTCGCCCTGAAGTTTCTGTTCTAAAAGTCCGGCGGCATATCATTGCAGTATCCGCCTCGCGGTGATTGATGCGGCCACCTGCACGGTACTCTATCCTGCTATGTCTCGGCGCGGCGGCCGTAATAGGGCAGCAACCGCCGAATACATGCGGCCGTCTCATCCAACTCAAACAACGCGCTTCCGGCTCGCCGGCAGTTGAAGCGTTCAACCAGCTTGGCGCATCTTACGCGCAGAGCAAACAATTCGCATGCGCGATAGCCGCATTTCGGGAAGCACTCAAAGTCGATCCGGCATCCGCGCGCACGCACTACAATTTGGCTATCGCACTCGAAACCGAGCCGCGACCGCCAGGGAGCGGAGATTCTGCTTCCCAGGCCGAGGCGGAATTTCGAAGCGCACTCGCGACGCAACCCAAGTTCCCGGAAGCTCTACAGGGACTGGGCGATCTCCTGACAAGCGAGAACCGGTTTTCGGCTGCGATGTCGTACCTCGATCAAGCCGTAGCGATCGACCCCTCGAACCCTGACCACCAGATTTCGCTCGCTCTCGCCTTGGAAGGCAGCGGTAATACGCGGGCGGCCATCGCGCAGCTCGAAAAAACAGTTGCGCAACACCCGAATTCGTCCGCCGCGCAATTTAATCTTGCAACCTTCCGCGCGCGCGAGCGCCAATTCACGGAAGCCGCCGACGGGTTCCGAAAAGTGCTCGCGCTCGATCCGAATAACGACACGGCGCGACTTTCGCTTGCCAAAGCCTTGATCGGCCTCGAGCGGCAGCCCGATGCCCTTCCCTACTTGAACCAGGCGCTGAGCCGCCAGCCCGAGAGCTTCGAAGCGCTCTATCTACGCGGCCTCGTCTATCGCGGTATGGCGGAATATGAAAAAGCCGCCGCCGATTTGACCAAGGCGCTGCGGCAAAAGCCCGACGATTACGAGTGCCAATATAATCTCGGCTTTTCGCTCGCAAAACTCGACCGGCTGACAGAAGCGAGGCAACATCTCGAAAAGGCTCTGAGCCTCGACCCCTCCTCCCAAGAGGCGATGTTCCAGCTTGCCACTGTGCTGCGCAAGCTGGGCCGCGCCGATCTTGCAAACAAACAGCTCGCCGCATTCCAAGAACGTAAAAGGAAGCAACAGATGGCCGATGTCGCGAGCACGACCGCAAACAAAGCGAACCAGGAGCTCGAAGAAGGCGACCCGAGCGCCGCGATTGAAAATTACCGGACCGCGCTCAAACTCGATCCTTCGAACGCCAAGACTTATTTCAATCTGGCGCTCGCGCAGATTCGCCTGAAGCAGACGGATGAAGCGATCGCGAATCTCAACAGCGCTCTTTCGCTCGATCCGCGCTTCAGCGCGGCTGCCAATCAGCTCGGCATGCTGCTAGCGGCGAAAGGGCGCCTGCAGGAAGCGCAATCTGTGCTTTCAAACGCCATCAAGAACGACCCGCAATGCGCCGAATGCCAGACCAATTTGGCCGTTCTCTACGCAATGAATGGAGACACCGGGCGGGCCGAACCATTGCTGCGCCAAGCCATCGACAACAATCCCCAATACACCCAAGCGCATTTGAATCTGGCTTTGATTCTTGCGGCTCGCGGCGAAACGGACCCGGCGCGAGCCGAATTTAATACCGTTCTTACAGCCGAGCCTAACAACACGAAAGCGCTCACCGGGCTTGGCATGCTCGAGACGCGGGCCAAAGATCCTGCGGCCGCGGCCACGTTTCAACGTGTCGTCGATCTCGAACCTAAGTCCGCCGAGGCTCGTGTCAATCTCGGCATTGCGCTGGCTGACCTGGGAAAGCAGCAGGCCGCGTTGAACGAGTTTTCAGAAGCGGTAAGGCTCGCTCCAAATCTGGCCGTTACTCATTACAACAAGGGCCGCATGCTGGCCGATCTTCATCGAACAGAAGAGGCGCGAGCCGAGCTGAAGATCGCTTGCGAGACTTCCCCTACTTTGCCGGATGCCTGTCACCGCTTCGGCATGGCGGAACAGGAAGCCGGACAAGCGCAAGCCGCCATCAACGCTTTCCAGAAAGAGCTTTCACTCGACCCGCGGAACAGCCAGGCTTATTTCGCGCTTGGCAATTCGCTTCAATCCGCCGGGCGGACAAAAGAGGCCATCGACGCCTGGAAGAAATGCATCGATCTCGATCCATCGAACACCCAAGCAACTTACGCTCTTCTACGAGCATTGAGCAGAACCTCGCCCGAAGAAGCGAAAGTGTACCGCGAACGCATGCAACAATTGCAAACTCAGCACGATTCGCTAGATCGCGCGCAGACACTTAGCAATTTCGCGATTGCCGCCGCGAAACAGCAAAAATGGGATGAAGCAATTAGCGACCTGCGCCAGGCGGTCGAAGTCTGCGGGACGTGCCACGCTGCGCCCATTCTTCACAAAAACCTGGGTTTGATCGAATGCCAGGCCGGGCACGTCGATGACGGTGAGAAGGAGCTATTGGTTGCGCAAAAGAATTTGCCTGACGATCCTGACATCCAACGTGCCCTACAGATTGTCGCTGAAACGCGCAAGAAACGGAGTCCGTAACTGGGGCATTGGTTATCCCGGCGCTTTCGTGTTCGCTGCTGTGGTGCTTGTTTCGACAGGCGGCCCCGCGAGCGCGCAGCCAAAGCGCCAGGTCGATCTGCTTGTGACTCGCGGCATTGCTGTAACAATGGACCCACAGCGGCGCGTTCTACCGGACGCGGCAATTGCGGTCGAAGGCGACACCATCCTGGCAGTTGGCCCGAGATCGGAGATCAATGCCCTATATGAGGCCAAGACGATAGTCGATGCGCGAGGCGCACTCCTGCTCCCAGGTTTGATCAATGCTCACACCCACATGGCCATGAGCCTGTTTCGCGGTCTGGCGGAAGACCGCGCACTCGAAGACTGGCTCAAGAAGTACATTTTTCCCGCGGAAGCACGCAATGTTACGCCGGATTTTGTGACGTGGGGTACGCGGCTCAGCATGCTCGAGATGCTTCGCGGCGGCACCACCACAGTCGCGGACATGTACTACTTTGAAGACGATGTTGCACGCGCTCTAAAAGACGCGGGGATGCGTGGTGTGCTCGGCGAAACAATCATCGGCTTTCCCGCGCCGGATAACAAGACTTCGAAAGCCGCATTTGCGTATACCGAGAAGTACATCGAACATTGGAAGGGCGATTCTCTTATCACCGCCGCCGTCGCGCCGCATGCAATCTACACCTGTTCGGAACAGTTGCTGAAGGACGCAGCGGCCTTGGCCCGCCGCCATCATGCGCCGATCCTGATGCACCTTGCCGAAGCTCCGTACGAGATGGAGTTGAGCCGGCATGAACATGGCTTGTCGCCCACACAGTATCTGGCGCGCATCGGAGTCCTTGGACCGGATATGCTTGGAGCGCACTGCGTCTGGCTGGACGAGCCGGATATTCGAACGCTTGCTCACTACGGCGCCGGCTGTTCTTTCAATCCCTCGAGTAATATGAAATCCGCTGCGGGTCTGATGCCTGCTCCGGAGTTGCTCGCCTCTGGGGTCCCCGTGGGAATCGGTTCTGATGGCGCCGCGAGTAACAATAACCAGGACATGTTCGAGGAGATGGATCTGGCGGCGAAGCTACAGAAATTTGCCCGCATGGACCCGACGGCGCTGCCTGCCGAGCAAGTGGTCGCGATGGCCACCATCATCGGCGCGCGCGCCCTTCATATGGACAAGCAGATTGGCTCGCTCGAGGCCGGTAAGAAGGCCGACATCATTGTGGTAGATACGACGGCCCCGCATGCAACTCCGATGTACAACGTTTATGCGCAGATCGTATATGCGTTGAAGGAGTCGGACGTGCGCACTACGATCATTGGCGGCAGATTGGTGATGAAGGACCACAAAATGCTTACGCTCGATGAAGGAGCAATCCTCGGTAAAGCAGCCGTCTACAAAGAACGTGTCGCGGCATCTGTGAAGCACTGAATCGCGCTTACGGGGTTTCT
>JBAUZG010000054.1:0-10439 GCA_049585195.1 Bryobacteraceae bacterium
TCTTGCCGTGCCCAAAGGGATCCCATGCGATCCCCGCACGCGGGGCAGGCAGAAACTCCGCACGATTCTTTGTAAAAACAGAATTCCCCGTAAATGGAGTGGTCGCAATCACGCCATTGTCAAATAAATAGTTCGCAGCGCGGCCATATGCTTCGTTCCATCCGTTAGTCCCTTCGATCCTAATGCCGAGGGTGATCTCGAGCCCTTTCGTCGGCCTGATCTCATCTTGCACGAAGCCCGCGCTTTCAAGCGATCTCCAGCCTAGCTCCGTCGGCGATGGCGCAACCGTAAACGTGGACACGGTGCCTTTCAGAAAGCTCTGCAGATTGCTAAACGACGCCTGCCCGTACTGATATTGCGCCAGATTGTCGTTTGCCTGAATTCGCTGGAACCAGACGCCGCCTTCAATTTGATGAATTCCCTTCAGAATGGAAAAGTGGTCGTCATAGGTAAACAGATTGCGCGCAGCCTTCATGTTGTCGCCTGTGTTTGTGCCGGCCTGCGTAATCTGTGAGGCTCCGTTTGATGCAGTGCTGCCGCCAATCACGATCGCGCCAATCTGTTCTCCCGCAACCCAGCCCGGCATATCGACAGGCGTCGTACCCGTGAAAAAATATCCGGCCCGCGAATAGCCAAACCGCGCGGTATTCAGAATCGTCGGCGAGAACACGTGCTGCTCCTGTACACTCGCCACTTGCTCTCGCAGTGATTCGAGCACCGTGCTCAGCGGATTCGCAGTGGGTGTATTAGCCGCGCTGTCGTCGATCGTGTATACGCCGAACAGGGTGTCCTTGTCCGAAAAAGTCTGATCGAGCCGCATCGTGCCGAAATCCTCGCGAATCGTCTGCAGCGGATGACTGAATGCCTCTGCAATGCCACCGCCAATCTCCGGCCCGTTTTGTACCGGCCAAAGAGCCAACAGCGGGGCTACACTTCGAACCGCCTGCTTTCTCGAGGCATTATCCGGAACCAGCGTCACATCGCTCAGGCCGAGGTGCTGATTGTATCCTTCAAAATTTCCAAAGAGAAATGTCTTGTTCTTCACCACCGGCCCGCCAAGAGCCACGCCGTAGTTGTTGCGTTGGAACTGCGGAATCGATCCTTGGTCAAAAAAATTGCGCGCGTCCAGATCGCTGTTTCTCAAAAATTCGTAGGCGCTGCCGTGCACATCGTTCGAGCCCGAAGCCGTAACAATGCTGACCTGTGCGCCCGGCCTTTTCCCAAACTCCGCGCCATAGGTGTCCGTGACGACGTTAAATTCTCGAACCGCCTCCACACCCAGAAGCTGACCGCTCGCGCCGCCGGGCGTCAAGTTCACGAGCGATGCGCTCGTATACTCGATTCCATTCAGCAGAAACAGATTCTCCTGCGGCCGGCGCCCCGAAGCCGAGAACATGTTCCCGACCGACGAATTCGAGGTTCCGATCCCACCCGACCGCTCGGAGGTGTAATTCACAATGCCGGGATTTAGGGTCATCAGCTCGTCATAGCTTCTCCCATTCAGCGGCAGCTCTTTTACCTGCTTCTCGCTCACCAACCCCGATGTCTGCTGCGTCGAAACGCTCACCACTTCCGGCGCTTCTTCCACCGTCACCACTTGCTCGATCTCGCCGGTTTTCAGCACGAAGTTCACCGTCGAGCTCTGGCCAACGACCAGATTGATATCGCTTTTCACTTGTGAGCTGAAGCCGCTTTTTGAAACCGTAATCTCGTATTTGCCAACCGCAATCGAGGGAGCGAAATAGCGCCCCGTTCCATCCGTCACCAGGTTTCTTACAGCGCCGGTCTCCCCATTCTTCACCAAAACCGTCGCCTGCGGTATGGCGCCCTGCGATTCATCCGTTACAACACCAGATAACGAAGCGCCTACGACCTGCCCCCTCGCCACGTCCCCTAACAAGACATGGAATGCGATCCCGGCAACGACAACAGAAAACAATTTTTGAATAGCCACGGAATACCCTAATGTCTATAGAGTATAACTCATAACTATGGAACCAAGTCGATCAAATTGATCGAATTTCCCCGCGCGGGTCGCCGAGCCTGAAAGAAGCCGCGCAAGTTCATCGAAGAACTTCTCGTATATCCTTCAGCAACAGCATCAACTGTTGCTTGTAAGTTGAGGAGTACTTGTGCGGAAGGTATGGCGAGGCGGGAATGCGAGCGGAGCACCGTTACAGGAGTCGGAATGGCCGGGCGACGAACGTCGCCCGTTTGCGAACGAGTAAGGGCTTCAATGCCGCACTTTCTCAATAAGGGTTTCGTTCCGCACGAACAGATACCGCTCCGTCGGTGCGAACGCGTGAGTGGCTGAGCCGCAGGTATTCTCAGCGACGTCGGTTCATCGAATGTGGTTTCGACCCGCGGCGTGGGCCAAATCACTCAAACACTCGACGTACTTAACGGGGCGCCCTGAATTGGCACAGGAGCACCCCGGAACGTTCAGCTTGCGTTAAAGGTCATTTTCCAAGCGCAAGCCGAAGTTTATCGCTACCACTCCTCGCACCGCCCTCGGCGACCGCTTCGCTCAAAACCGAAGCACGCCCCTGATCTCGAGGAATCTTGGGGAGCTGCCCGCCCCGACAAACGAGCCGAGAAGGCTGGTTGGAGGGCCGACTGCGGCAATGCTCGAGCCAAATTGCGGGTTAGAGATGTCAGCGACGGGTTGGTCGAAATTCACGTGATTGAACGCGTTATATGCCTGGGCCCCGAAGGAGAAGGTCACATGTTCGCCGATTGCTATGTTTTTCATCAGCGCGATATCTACGTCGAAAAAGTGAGGTCCATAGATGCTGTTGCGGCCTATGGTTCCAAATCCCGTCGGGAATCCGGTAGCAGCGGCGCTGGGAGCAAACTGCGAGGTGGTGAGGCACGGCGTATTGACTGCGTTACCACAGGAGCCCGGAATGTTCCCGACCGGCGAGGCAAAAACCGCTGTCTGACCTAGGCTTCCGTAATTGTAGCCCACCAGTGTACCGGTCGCCGACTGATCGATCGCAGTAAACGGTAACCCGGTACGGAAGATCCAATTGGTCGAGAGCGTCCAGCCACCAAAGAGGCGGTTCGGCCCCCAATGAAACCGTGCTGTGCGAAACATATCCGAGACGAGCAAGGTAGTGCTGAAGTAGTGGCGAACGTCGTAATCGGAGCTTGCGTAGTTGCTCCGAATATTGAATGGGTTTTGGGGAACAGTGATACTTGGGTTTGTGTCCAGAATGCCAAAAGGCTCGTTGACGACGCCGCCGTTTGAAACGTCATCGAGCGCGTGGCTCCAGGTATAGTTCACGTTGAAGGCAATTCCGGCAGCCAGTTGACGCTGCAAACTGACGGTAAGTCCGTTGTAGTTCGCCGAGCCGGCGGACAGGTATTGCGTGACTTGCGCGAGCGCGGCGTTTGCCTGTGTGGCGGGCAGGCCGACAAAGCCATTCGGACATGCCGCAGGAGGACAATAGGCGTTCAGTCCTTCATCGCCTACGGGAATGTGCGAACCATGCATGCCGGAGTAGTTAATGCTTAGCAACATCTTTGATGACAATTGCTGCTCGATTTCGAAATTCCACTTGTAGTACTTCGGTTGATAGAACGTGTTCGGAAACGAGGTGAAATTCGGCGGCGCGAATCCAGGTACGCTTTGAGAAATCGAGTTGAAGCTGCCGCCGGAGTGGAATTGCGCAAGCAGGGCCTGATTTGCCTGCGCAGCAGTAGTGAAGAGGCTTCCGGGAACGCCGGGCGCCAGGAGACCGTTTCCAATGGTGAACGCATTAAAGGTGGGCGAGTTGAATGCCGCCGCCTCAGTCAAACCTCCCGGCAGTTGATCCGCAAAGATGCCGGCACCCGTTCGGATAACGGTTTTGTTCGAGTTGGACGGCCTCCATGCGATCCCGACTCGGGGTTCCCAGATTGCGGTTTGAGTGTTGGCATAGGCGTTGTGCTGACCCGAGATGATGAACTGGTTATAGGGCACTGCCGTTGCGCTGGGGTCTGGAGTGCCAGTAAAAGCTGTTGTCAGACGCGAGAAGCAATTGGCGCCGCAGCTCGGGTTGGCGTAATGCTCCAGCCGCAGGTTGAGAGAAACGGTGAGCCTGTCGGTCACCTTCCAATCGTCAGCTACGTAACCACCCATTGTGTTTAACCGGATGTCCTCTTCGGGCGACGAAGGAAAGGCCTGGAGCAGGGATGTGTTGAGACCACCCCCGTTAAAGAAGTCTGACAGGTTGGTAGTGATCGCGCCGTGCAGAGGACCACCAACGCCCTCAAAATCCAGGTCGGTCACATTGTCGTGAAGCCAGCTATAACCGACTCTGAAGGTATGCTTTCCCCGGACATGAGAAAGGTCGTCGATGATCTGGTATTGGAACACCCGCCGGCCTTGCGGGTAGTAAAAGGGTCCGGGTTCTCCCCAGGCTCCGACGGGGGTGAACGGGGTACCGGAGAAGATCATAAACGTGGGCAGTGCCGCTAACGCTCCAGTCGGATCGGATGGAACGAAAACGGCAGCGTAAAAGAGAGCGGATCCCTTGAATTCGTTTACTGTGTTCGGTCCGAAGATGTGGGTTTCTGAAACCTGCCCGGTCATTTGGGGCTGATTGCTCTCAGCATTGAACGTCGGTCCAAACGGACTGGTATAGGTCGGCTGGAAACCGTTGTCGCGCGAGACGCGGACATAAAAGCGATCATTCGCGCTGAGCGTGTGGTCGACGCGCGCGGACCAAAGGTATTCTCTATTGATGTTTCCCGGAGTGCTGCGGAACTGAAGAGCGCAGGGAATGCCGGCCGGCAAACCGGTAAAACCCTGACATCCGCCATTCGCTGCTACAGGCGTTGCGCTCCCAGCTCCAGGCGCGCCGTTATAAACCGCGAAGAGCTGCTTATAGAACGGAATTTCCGCGGCGTTGCCATTCGAAGACAGATTCGCCAAAGTCGCTGCCTGGAATTGCGGGCTGGGAATCAGATTGAGGTTCGCGGCCGCGGGCAGAAGGTTCCGCAGCCCTTCGTAATCGACATCGAAGAAAGTGTGATTCTTCCAAATAGGACCCGAGAAGCCGGTCTGCCACTGGTTGAAATTATTGAAGGGTCTACCAAGCCCGGTCGAATTACTAAAGAACTGGTTGGCATTCAAGGCGCGGCCGTTCCAGTTGTAAATGGCGTCCCCGTGAAATGCGTTGTCTCCCGATTTTGTAGCATAGGTAATCTGGCTTCCCGCGTATTGGCCGTATTGTCCTGAATACGGGCTGTTAATCACGTTGGCCTCAGCTATGTCGTTCGAGCCCAGGAGAAGGTTAGACGCGCCGCTATTATTGATGCCGAAGAACGGATCGTTGTCATTCACTCCATTGACCGTGAACAAATTAGAAGTCCCGGGCATCCCGTCCGCCACAAAGTTGCCATAGCCGGCCTGAGTATTCATCACCACACCAGGAGCCGTCTGGGCAATATAGGTGATATCGCCTCCCGGGTTCGGCATGTTTTCAATCTGCTGGGCGGCGAAGTGAGTCGTTGCGTCAGCGTTCTCGGTTTGGATTACTGCTGGCGATTCCAAAACCTCTATGGTTGTCGAAACACCGGCGAGCGGCAGCTGAAAATTGGCTGTTGAAGGCTGCCCGGGCGTTACAATCACCCCTCCGTGTTCCTGTGCGCCGAATCCAGACGCAGAAACCGAAACGTTATAGGTGCCCGGCTGAACGAAAGCGAACCGGTACGTTCCTTGCTCGTTTGTGGTTGTCGTTTGTTGCAGATTCGTATCGACGTTTTTGAGCGTGACGGATGCATTCGGAATTGCCGCGTGACCGGGATCGGTCACAATGCCCGTGACATCGCCGGATGTAATGGATTGAGCTGCCAGTTGCAGGGCACAAGCGAGAACTGCCGTTGCTAAAAGAATCACCGAATAGCGGTTTACCACCTGATTTCCCTCCCAGTACAGCTTACTCCAGGAAAGCCTTGCCCAGGGATCTAGCTTTTGGGCCCGGTAGTACGCAAAAAGCCGATCGCCAGAGAGCCACAAGAAAAAAGAACCGAAACGGTGAACATGATCCGCAAGCGACAGATCTGCTCCCGCCGATCAGTTCGGAACGGCATACATTTGAGTAACCAGGTGGCGGCCGTGGGCGCCGACCGCGGTTTTGTCAACAGGAGTGGTTTGAATCAGGATTAATGAGCACGAACTCTAAGAATGTTCGCAAGCCGGGTTTCCTTCCATTGACCGCGACTGTCAACTCCGGCGCTGAAGTGTTATCCGACGCGAGCCGCTTTCATGCATGCAGATAGACCATGACTGCTTGTTCCAGCGACCTAGGTAGCCGCTACAAGCCAGCTGGCGGGACCAGGGGGGCAACAACGATGCGGTCAAGATCGGGGGCATAACCAGTGGAATTACCAAATTGAATCGTGTTGACGCCCGCGTGCAGTTGCACTTGCAAAACGACCGGCACGGGATCGTTGAAGGTGCTGCCGTTCAAGTCGAGCTCTATTGCGGCGCCTCCGTTCACACTCATGAAGTACGAGCGCGGTCCACTGGTCTGGTAATCGATCTCCAGTTGATAGGTGCCGTCGGAGGGAACCGTAACATTTGAAAACGTTACACAGTTGCCGGCGCCTCCTCCGATATTGCCTGCCTTGCCAAGTCCTGACGAGTAGTTACTGAATTCTCCAATCGCGGAACCGCTCAGAGTTGCCACCTCCGCCTCATACGTCGCGGACTGTGGAGGCGGAAAATCTCCCTTGCCGCTGATAACGATTTGATCTAGATCGGGCGGATAGCTCACGGGACTCCCAAACTGGATCGAGTTCATGCCCTTCTCAAGGTGCACGGGCACAGTGGTGCTCGCGGGCAGTAAGAAACTTCCGCCGCTGCAGTTGAGGGTTTGATACGCCCCGCCGTTTACTCGGTAAAGATAGGAGCGCAGCCCAATGGTCATCGAATCGACCTCCATCAGGTACTCGCCGGTTTTCGGTACATAAACACTGTTGAAAGTCACGGTGTTCTGTGGGCCGAGTCCCAAGTCGCCAACCTTCTCGCCGCCTGAACAGGCCGGGCAGCTGGCAATCGCAGCGGAACCGCTCAGAGTGGCCAATGCCGCTTCATAACTAGTGGATGGCACGGGTGGCGCCTGTCCGACGCCGCTAACCTTCAATAGCCGCGATGCGTGTGCCTGCAACACGGTTGAGAATCCCTCCAGCGATAAGGCCAGCTCCAAATCGGACTGCGCCCACAGATCGTGAACCTGATTCGCATGGGCAAAACCGAGCAGGCTCCAGGGAATGTAGGCGCTCGTGACCGTAGCATTCATGTTGAAGATGCCCACGTAATACGTGCCATCCCCGAGATCGCTGACCCAGACTTCGAGATCGCCGTCCAGCACTTGCCTCGCGGGCTTGCCGGTGAGATCCATCGCCAGCACTTCGTCGTTGGTGAGAAGCTGCTTTCCGAAACTGTCAATGGCCGTAAGATCCCCGCCTAAAATCAGCGGTGCATTCGCCAGCGCCCACAGTGAGAGTGCCGACTGTTTCTCCTGGTTGGTTAGACCATCCGTCGCCCCGTTCACGATATCTAGCGAATCCAAGTCGTTCCAACCGATGGCGCGACCGGAAGCATTCTCCCAGCCCGGCAGATCGCGAAAGCGCTCATAGATGCGCGGCCAATCCGTGAGTGTCGAGCAGTCGCCTTCGCACTCGACATCCTGGTCGATACGGCGCGCGTTGGCGTACTCCTGCCAGACGCTAAGGTAGTCCTCATCGAGCGCCCAGGAAATTGTCAGCCAAATGGAACGGCCGCTCGCCGCAATGGCTTCCGACCAGGCCGCCACGTCGGGCCGGTTGTCGATTGAAAGATTATAGCTGTCAGAACCTGGCGTTACACCATCGAGCTTTATGAGATCGACGCCCCAGGATGCGAACAGCGCAACTACAGAGTTTGTGTATTCCTGTGCGCCCGGTTTCGTGTAGTCGATCTTGTAGTGATAAGGCGAAGTCCCTGGAGAACCAAAAGCGTTGCCTGCTGTATAAGGCACGACCAGGATGTCCTGGATGTGATAGGGCGTGCCAAGGATGGGCGAATTCGCCGCAACCGCCGGATACTCCACTCCAGGAATCCAATAAATACCAGCCTTTTGCCCGTTCTGATGGATGTGGGCGATCAGGGCTTGAATGTTCGGGAAGGTGGTGGGATTGGGAATGGGTCGGCCATAGCCGTCGAAGCCTCCCTGCCAGCCCGAATCGATATTGATGTACTGGAAGCCATGCATCTGCAATCCTGAAGACGTAAGGGCGTCCGACTGAACGGCTACATTAGCCTGCGTAAGGAAGCTCGAGTTGATGGTCTGCTCGCTGAAAGTACTCCAGCCGAAATAAGCACGGTCGCCGACGCCATTCACCTGCGCTATCACAACGGGCGCGAACCCCAGTAAGATTCCCGAGCGCAAGGTGATTGCAAGCAGAGATCCAACGCAACCCTGCCGGACAGACAATCGAATCTGTGCACAACCAAAACCAGTTTGTACGTTGCGGCAGCGAAAATTCCGGGTGATCATGACGGCCATCTCCTTACTCAAAGCAGCATATCGCTTTCGACATTATTCAAATCGAAATTCGAAGCAACCGAAGACTGGTGTCAGTCCGCCTGTCAAGTCAAACCGGAGTCATTTTCACCGAAGAATGTTGGCGGGACCCAGTTACTCGTTGTGATGTGGGGTTATCGGACAACTGAAAAGAGGTCAGAATTCTTCTGTTCAGCTCTTAAGTTAACGCATGTAGGGCAGAGCCCTCGGATTGAGCAAGGAGATTTTCCTTATGTTGTCGCGGCGCGAGCAGGCGGTCTGCCGTCCCAAAACATTGACGAACTATCCTGTTTTATTCCGAAAGCCGCTAGAATCAAGAAGCAGGCATGCAATCCCTCGAGACTGTATTTCAGAACATTACTTCTGAATTCGAAGCCGCTCAGTGCCAGGCCGCCGAGTCGGCGCGCGCCAAGGCCGCGGACGAACTGAACCAGGTTGCCCGGCGCTTAGACCAATACCGAGCCGAGTCCGATTGGAATGACGCGGTGCTCGATGGCGCCGCTCGCTTTGCTTCGGAAGTCGCGCTGTTCGCCTTCGAAGATGGCGTGTTCCTCCTGAAGGGAGCTCGCAATTTCGCGCTTTCTCCTGATCTTCGCATTCCTGCTGGAGACACGAACGCCTTTCGCAGCACTCTGGATACAGGGGAGACGAATGTTATTCTCTGCACCACGAACGAAGTCTCAAGCGCGATTTCAGCTGCTGTGTCCGCCGATCGCGCCATTGTCGTTCCCATCTCTAACGGCTCCCGAAGAGTCGCTCTGCTGTTTGCTACCGCAACCCAGCAGGCGGATACGAACGCATTGGAACTTATCGCTCACATAGCGTCGGCGGCGCTCGAATGCCATTCCCGAACTGCCGCCCATATCCAAATCGCGCCCGTTCCATCGAAGCCGGGGGCGCCTCTGAACCATCTCAAAGATGGAACACGAGCGGACAACCAATTACCGCGCTGGACCGGCTTGCCCGATGCGGAAAAACTACTTCATGTTCGCGCCAAGCGTCTCGCCCGCGCTAAGGTCGCAGAAATGCGACTCTACCGGCCAGAAGCCTGCCAGATGGGTCACGCGCGGCGAGACATCTATTTCTTTCTTAAACAGGAAATCGATTCCGCCCGCCAAATGTTCCGAAATCAATTCATGAGCACAACGGCGATGATCGACTACTTACATATTGAACTGCTCGGGCAGCTTGCGGAAAACGATGAAGCATTTCTTGGAGCCGACTACCCTGGCCAAATGGTCTAACCACCTGTGGCAGAAGTGCAGCGTCGGGCTGCTGCTGCTCCTTACGATTGCTACGGCGACGCCGCTCGCTCCCGCGACTAGCTCATCCCGATCGAAACGCAGACCGGTGACGGAGTCTACGCCGCCAAAGGCGAAAGCAGCAGGGGCGGCCGTCCTACTTGCGCTCGCGCAAAAACAACTCGACCATAACAATCTCGCGACCGCAGCCGAGTACGCCACACGAGCCGCCAAACAAGCGCCAGAGCTGGACGATTACGCCAACTACGTCCGCGCCGAGGCTCAATACCGCTTGCACGACCCGTCGGAGGTTACGAAAGCCGTCGCCCGCGTCCTCGAGCACAATCCCGTCTCGCCCTTGACCGGTCCCGCGGCCGCGCTCGCCGTCCAATCCGATCTCGACACCGATAAGCCAAAGGAAGCGCTCGACCTCATCCGCAAATTCTACGTGCGCATTCCCCAGCCCCAAGGCGATTTTCTGTTAGCTCGCGCTTTCCAAGCAACGGGCGACCTGCCTCAGTCCGCCGAATACTTTCAGCGCGTCTACTACGGCTATCCCAAAACATCGGATGCGGCCAATGCCGAAAATTTCCTGAACGACTTGAAATTGAAGCTCGGTGAAAACTATCCGCCTCCCATGGCC
>JBAUZG010000055.1:0-8091 GCA_049585195.1 Bryobacteraceae bacterium
CGGACGCAGGCACAGCTCGACAAGCAGCTGGAGCATTCCGTCGACCGGGAAGAGTACCTCGCCGCGACTGCGAGATTCAGCACGCGCTCGAGCGCATGGCGACCAAGGACGAACTCCGGGACGTAAACGAGGCGCTGTGCTCGATTCAGGAGTCGATCTCGCCACACCGCCGTTAGTGCGTTTGAGGTGGCGGCCGGGCGCGCGGCACTTCCATTCAGGACGCAGCTTCATGGCGTCCGTTTCCATAAAGCAACCTTGTTTCAGCCGCGTGTCTTCTCCAGAGGCACGCGGCTTTTTTGTGTTTCTTACGAAGACGAACAGAGAAGCGCGAGTCGGATTTCGATTCGCTGCCAGGCTTCATGGCAAAACGTCAGTAGACCACTGTATGCTGAAGCTGCATAATCAAGTGCCATGGCGCAAAGAACCTCGCCGTTAGATGAGTTGAGAGCTCAAGACGAGCATAACTATAAAGAGATTCGAAAAGCTTTCGAGAACGAGACATTGATAGCCGATGACGTTGTTCGCGCGTACGACCTTTACCGGAAGGCTGTGGAACCGCATCTCGCCAACGAGCGGATGCGCGTCGCCAGCGCCATCGTCGGCGGAATTTGTGGCCAACACCTCATCCGAGGCGCACTATCATTATTTCGGCTGCATTCCGCTCAAATGTTCAGGGAGACACGCTCCGCTGTCGAGGCGGCCGGAATTGCGCACGCCATCCAGCATGACGAAAAGAAGCTTCAGATATTTCTACAAGATGAGGGACGACCTGAACAGCGACGGAAAGCCAGGAGCACATTTCGACCGCGGATCATATTTCCGGACGATCAGCCGCTGCTCAAGATCCTGAACGACCACTACGAGGTCGCTTCCCTGCGCTCGCATACCAACGTCTTGAATTTCGTGTTGCATCTATCGAAGTCAGACGAACCTGGCAGGCTCCATATTCACGCTCAGGATATTCCTCGCAAGCGATTGCCTCAGGATTTCCCGTTGTTACTGTTCTGGTTGTGTCAGGCCCATGTATCGATACTTTGCTGCGTCGAAATCATCTTTCCTGGTTTGCCGAGCACGAAGCAGATGAGCGACTTCTTCCACGAGCACCGTTACATTTTTGAAAAGGTCCAGCGATTCAACCAGAATCATCAAAGCCAACTCGCACAGGTCGCGATGCCGCCCATAACGACTTAGTTGTCACATGGACAACCCTGTTCCGAGCGATTACACCGTCGGATGCTTAACCACCACGCCTTCTCCACACTCTGAGCAGATGAACTTCGACTACTGAGAATCCGAGAAATGTGTTCACAGCTCCGCAGTGCGGGCAGGTCGCGCTACACATCTCTCGTTGCGAGAGAAGCATTTCCGTGAGTACCTTCTCGACGTCCACAGCGGCAATTGTCTGAATCAGCGCGCCACATTCATTGCAGATCAGATCGGCCTCTTCTCCGCGCGTGACGGCTACCAGGCAACCGCAACAATCCTCGCCGCCCACCCATTCATGCAGAATCACCGGAAGCGCATCGCGGTCTGACTCCATAGCTGATTTCATAAGATCGCTCGCTACTGGGTGGACATGAAAACAAGCCGCGTGCCTTCTCCAGAGGCGCGCGGCTTCTTGTCTGTTCCCCCGGCTGCAACTAAGTACGCGCTACACAAAGAGGAAGACAAATGAGGAGCGCACCGGTGTCAAAGCTGCGCCGTGGGTTGGTGGGGGACTCCCGAAG
Organism: Bryobacteraceae bacterium; assembly: GCA_049585195.1. Classification (GTDB taxonomy): domain Bacteria; phylum Acidobacteriota; class Terriglobia; order Bryobacterales; family Bryobacteraceae; genus KBS-96. The sequence continues at coordinate 1,728 of JBAUZG010000055.1, forward strand.
TTGATCGATGGCAAGAGTCCGGAAATCGGCTGTTACGGTTTGCTGTTGCATGTTCGTCTGTTGTCCTTTCATAGGGGTTAGAGGGTTGGGGTTGACCGCAATTCGTCCTCAGCGGCTCCGATAGCCGTGAGGATCTGAATTGCACTGGACTGGATAAACTGAAGCGATTCGCAGAGCGTGGCCTTGTCGCCTGCCAAAGCTGGATGTAATCGGATGCTGCGGTTCCGGTATTGAGGCCGATCGCGTGGCAGACTACGAAGGCAACGGCTTCGGCTTCCGTTTCGCGAATTGTTTTCGTGGTTTCCGCGCGGCGTGCACCCCGGTGGAGGAGTTCGTGCGCGGCCTCGTGGATCAGGACGCTCGTTGTCTCCGCCGGAGACAGGCCCGGCAATAGCACGATGGTTCCGCCTTGCGATACCCCCTTGGCCGGAGCGATGCGGTCGGAGTACTCTAGCGCAATACCGTTCGCAGCGATGAAGTGTTTCAACCGCTCGGCGTACTGTTGTGGGTCTCCTGAGACCGTGGCGAACTGGGGAAGCTCTTGGCCCTCCGTGTCGGTGTAATCTTATCTCGTGATTTGCGGGCGGCCCGGCCCAGCCCCGGCCGAATCCCCCACTTCCCAACCCCCTTCAATCCCAGTTCAGGGAAGCTTGAACTGTTATGGCAAAGTTTATTGCGAAGAGAGTTATGGATTCGAAGGGTGTACTATTTCGCGTTATTGACGATCAAGGCAAACCCCTTCCTTCCTGCGAAGATTTCCTTATCCATTTGAGAATGCGTGATTGCTCTATTTACACAGAGCGCATGTATTCGATTGGCCTAGCGCATTTCTTTACTTGGCTGGATGACGTCGGTGTTAACAGCAACGACATTACCCGCCAAGTCATCGGGAGATACGTAGCGCACTTCAGCCAGAGCAAGAAAGAAGGAGCGGTCGCTTCACAATCGGGCGATAAGGTCCGGAGTCCAAGGACCATCAACCATTGCCTAAGTGTCCTGGCTTCGTATTTCGACTTTCATATTCACCGTGATACTGAGGACGGCGATGGATTGTGGTGCAACCGTCTTAACCCGATATCCGGAAAGCTGCTCAATCAAGAGTTCCGGCATGGGATGGCATACGGCGATAGGCCGCCTCGGACTCGTCAACGAGGCGGCTTTCGGCGTCGCGTGTCACGTGAGATTCCAGAGCGGCTAGAGGTTGCGGATATTGAGAAGCTCGTCGACGCCGCATTCTCGTTTCGTGATAAAGCGATTCTGCCGCTTCTGTGCCGCACAGGTCGACGCATCGGCGATTGGAGCAGCACAGGCTGTCAGGGCATTCTCGGCATGTCTTTGTCTGACTTGGATCGCAAGCGCCAGATGATCGTAGTTCGGCTAAAAGGGGCACGGGATGAACATCGCGTACCTGTAACAGATGATTTCTGGCCGGTACTGGAACGATACTTGACCGAAGAACGCTCCAGTTCATTGGAAACACCCGCCCTTTGGGTGGCTGCGCGAAAGGGGCGTGGCATGCCGCTCACCTACGCAACATTCGAATCGGCATTGCGCTACATCTCCCGAAAAACCGGCGTCGCGGTCCATGCCCACCTGTTTCGTCACACTCTGGCGCAAGGGGTGCTCGATCTCACCGGCAACTTAAAAGTCGCACAAGAGTTCCTTGGACACGCGCACATTTCAACAACGGGTGATCAGTACATGCGGGTGGACACTCTGGCGCTCGTGGAGACAACGGCCACGGTGAAGTCGAACTGGGACCGCAAGGAAGAAGCACGCTCCCGATTGGCTCAGACACGTTATGCATTTCCATACGACGCAGACACAATCAGCGAGTTAGAGCAGGCGATCGCGCGGCCGGCATTGCCAGATTTATCCCGAAAAACGAAAGGAACGAAATGAAAATAACGATGACAACCCAAAGAACTTTGCTCAGAACACAGCCTTTTGACGAATCGGCGCTGCTGAAGCGGGCTGATGAAATCGTCGCAACTCTGCGCCTCAACGCCGAAGACAAGAGGAAGGCAGTCAACGCCTGTAACAAACTCGGCGAAGCTTTGGATCGCTGCCGCGGCCGTACGCTCCAAGATCGCTGGAATGATTTCGAACGATCTGTTTGGCCGAAGTGGAGTCGAGGTAAAGATGGCCCATGCGAACTTTGGACCTGGGGCGCTCGAGTGATCATACCGGCTCGCGTTGTGGTGCCAACGATGTCCTGGCTCAGCGATGTTCACATCACCCAATGGATCGAGCGCTTTCCGGACAACGATCCGCTCGTGCAGCAGTATGATCTGTTGTTGAAGGCGGCAGCAGGCGTCCGGTGGGCGTCACCCCATTCTCAGCGGCTCGCCGTCTGCAGTGGGATTCGGCTGCTGCTCACGCATGACTACGATACGGTCCAGCAGATTAAGGATGAGGATCTGAAAGCACTCACATTGCACTATTCGAAGGGAATGAACGTACTCGATGCGGCGCTCTGTGCGCTGGGCGTCTTCTCTCGCTCGCCCAAGCATGGGAGTACGCGTCACAGCCGTCGCCGGATGTTGACCGTGCCGGAGCTTGTGCAGGTTTCTGGTACTCCGGAACGTTTCGGTGAGGTGACGATTCTCTATCTCGAGACCTACATGGCGCGCGTAAGCGATTCTTACAAGACTCGGAGAGCGAAAGTGGTCTCGATTGCGCACTTCTGGCGGTTCATGGTCGAAAAACATCCGGAAGTGAGCTGTTCTCAGGTTCTTCCGCGACACGCGCGCGAGTACATTCCCTACGCCCTGGCTCGTGCTCGTGAGGTGCAGCGCGGAGAAAGTCCCGGCAAAGAAGAAAGCACCACAGGTAGCGCATGGCTGGTTAACATCCAGACCTTCTTCACCGACTTGTGCGCCTGGGCCTCTGAACCTGACTCGCCGCTTCACCGCTTTGCGCCCCGAACGGTTCCTCTGACGCGGCGATCACACCTTGGTCTTGGTTTCGAGAAAGCGCGTCAGCGGACGCGCGCCAGGATCACCGCAAGAGTGCTTGACCTGGAGCGGGAGATACCCAAAATACGTGCCTACGCAATGCGCCGGTGGAACGAGGCTGCTGCCGCGACCAACAAATCGGCGAAGGTCAACCCGGTGCGAACAGAGGAGACAGATCGCTTCTGGGAGTGGGCGCTCCTTGAGTTGTTTGTCCAGAGCGGGCTGCGCATCGAGGAAGCGTCAGAGGTGAGCACCCTGGACATCCTCAAAAGGAATTCGCCCGATGGAAGCATCTATTATCTATTGCACGTTAAGCCCTCGAAGTTCGATCGCGCGCGTGTGATTCCAATCGGTGACGGCCTCGGGCGGATGATTGCGGAGATCATTCGGCATGTCAAGAGCTTTCATGGAACTGATTACGTGCCGGTTTGTGATCACCGGAAAGTAGCGGACAAGGTGCCTCGTCCGCCGGCTCCCTATTTAATCCAAGGCCTACGTCATCCCGCGCCGCCCGGATTGCAGACGATTCGTGCGCGCGTACGGGCGGTTTCCGTTGGCGCTGGCGCGCGACGATCCGACGGATCTCCGTTGCTTCTTCTTCCACATGATTGTCGGCGCATTTTTGCTTCCGAGCACTTGAACAACAACACGCCAGTTCACGTCATTCAGGCTCTGCTCGGCCATGGCTCCCCCGACACTGTGATGATTTACGCCAAGCTGTATCCGCACAAGCTCATCGAAGAATATCGGAAGACCGTCCGCGGGCTTTATAACGCATACTACGGTGCTGATCCGCTGAAAAACCCGACTGCGGCTGAATGGGCGGCATTTGCCGCTAGCTGCAATCTGCGCGATATGGGAACGCACTTATGCGCGCTTCCAACTGGCGAGCACTGTCCAAGAGGTTTGGTTTGCCTTGGTTGCACACATGCTCAGCCAAAGAAGAGCGCGGTCCCGATCTTTCGGCGCATGCTGGCGAGTCACGGGCGCAGTCTGGTCACTGCGAAAATCCACAACGAGCCTGCCGGCCAAATTGCCGCTCGCGAACTGGAGCTGGTGCGGATAAAAGGTGCCTTGCAACGGGCGGAGGAACTGAGCGTCGATGTGGCAACTGCCATGGAGGAAGTGTGATCATCGGGTCACGAACCGGGATAAGGCGCGCAGAATAACGCCCGCGTCAATACTCATCTGAGCCACTCCGAAAATTATGTCGTCGTGACCGGAAAGCGGCGTTGACTGCCTGGTCACCGTGCCGCTTTCAGGACGCGTGATCGGGAGCGATCTGAAGGTCGTTAGTCGGCGATTACTAAATGCTTGGCGACAAGTCGTTCCCTAGCGGTACCAACAAGGCAGTTCGCAGCGCAGCGCGCGCTCAAACTCCTTGCATGTCGCCAATCCGCGTTATATACTGAACCAGATGGTTCAGTATTCGGGTACCGTCCTCGATGCTTCGTTCGCCGCGTTCTCGGATGCCACCCGACGCGGCGTTCTGGAACAGCTCGGCCGCGCGGATGCTTCGATCACCGACCTTGCCGAGAAGTTTCACATGACGCTAACGGGCATGAAGAAGCACGTCGGCGTCTTGGAGCAGGCGGGGCTCGTCGCGACGGAGAAAGTCGGGCGCGTGCGGACCTGTAAGCTCGGCCGACGCGGACTGGCCACCGAGGCGGCATGGATCGAGCGGCAACGCCAGCTCTGGGCCGCACGCTTCAACGAGTTGGACAAGCTTGTCGAGGGATTAAAACAAAAGGAGAAAGCCGATGTACGAAACAAAAGATAGTGAAAGCAACGCCACAAAGTACGCCACGACAGTGGAACGGAAGTCCGAGCGTGAGCTCGTCGTGACTCGAACCTTCAACGGCCCGGCGCATATCGTTTTCGATGCGTGGACCAAACCCGAACTGCTCCAGCGGTGGTGGGCACCGAAGTCGTTTGGAGTGTCCTTCCTCTCCTGCGAGGCCGATGCTCGTACGGGGGGCAAGTACCGTTTCGTGTTCAGTCACGCTTCCTCGGAGCAGCCTATGGCATTTTTCGGTAGGTATGTCGAAGTGATTCCGCACTCGCGCCTGGTCTGGACGAATGACGAAGGTGAGGAAGGTGGGGCCGTCACCACGGTGACCTTCGAAGAAAGAGGTGACGAGACGCTCGTCACGATGCACGACCTCTATCCCTCAACGAAAGCTCTCGACGATGCGATCGCCTCTGGGAGTACAAGTGGGACAGGCGAGTCGTTCGAGCAGTTGGACCAGCTTCTCGTCAACCTGCAAGCGAGCGTGGGACGGTCCTGAAACGCTCGATCTTCATCTTGAGTCGGCTACCCGGCTATGAGCGGGAGTCCAACCTGGTTTGGCTCGAGTACGACTGATTTTCCACAATCGAGTCGTTGCAGGACCTGCCCCTTGTGAAGCGCGACGCATAGCGCCCAAGTCGCAGATGTGAGACGGACACCATGCGGATTGCCCGTGATAAACGGCGCAGGCTTTACTAATCGCTCCAGGGCCCGGCTACTTTGCCGACCCTACTCGAGAGATTCGGAAACCGCTTCAAGATCCAATATTGTGCAAACGGGGAGACCAGTCAGGAGCTGAAGTTACGTTGTCAGTACCAACCGAAGGTGCAGATGATCGGACGGATGATTGCGCCATCCAGCGCAGATGATGTTACTGGGGCAGCTGTTTCGTCGTCGCCGATCGACTTCAGGTCCGAAAGGACTTTCTCAATATCGTCCGTCTGTTTTTCTTCCGGCATCGCGAAGCCTCATTTTACGAGAAGTTGCAGAAGCAAGGGGGCGCGGGCCGGACCCTCGTTGGGCCTCCGCGACGTGCCTGGAAAAAGTAAAACTGCCCGCCGAGCGTGTTCTTCACATCGACCACCTGTTTGCGCGCATGCAGCGTCTTAATACATACGAAGCAAAGACGAACGCCATGACGAGAATCGGATCAAATTTATTCCAAGTACTGCCACCGCCATTCAGTTGTGAATAGAACGCGAGTAAAAGATTGATCGCGAGACCAGCATAAACCCACTCAGTCAATCGAGGCACATTGGGAATCAGAATGCCCACGCCACCAAGGATGTGGGTCACGCCAATCAGAGGAATGATATGGAGCGGGTATCCGAGCTGCTGATTGGCGATCCTCCATTCGTCGGGATCGTGAATTAGATATAACCTTCCGAAGTACACCCAGATGAAGGCGACAAGGCCGGTTATTACCATCGCAGCTATTTGAGTTGCTCGACCTGCCCGCGCGGGTGTCTCTATTGTGTGTTCACCTTTCATATTAAAAGGCGATCCTCTTCTTGCGGTTCAAATGGTTTAAATCGTTCTGCAATAAGTCGGCTCTTGTACGCGACTGAAATCAACGCGCTGCATGGGCGGGACGGCCTCCGGGTGTGCATTAAACGAG
>JBAUZG010000056.1:0-9738 GCA_049585195.1 Bryobacteraceae bacterium
AACAAGCCCCGACTGATCGACAATCGCATCGGAACCGCAACCGAGCCGCGACCGTGAGGGAGCGGTGTTCCTTCCCTTTTAGGACTCATCTCAGGCGCTTGTCCGGCCTGTAAGTGTGCGGAATGGCACGCAAAACAGTCGTAGACGGGATATGATGGTGTCTACCGGAGTGCGCACGCGGCGCTTCTTGCTTTGGCCGTTATCGCGATTGTCTCGCGAGCGCCTGCCGCTATGTATAAGTCGTTCTTTGGGTTTCGTGAGAACCCATTCAACCTGAGCCCGGATCCCGAGTTCCTGTACCGGAGTCCGCAGCATGAGGAGGCGTTGGCCAATCTCATTTATGGCGTACGGAGCCGCAAGGGTTTTATTGTCCTTACCGGCGAGGTCGGAACAGGCAAAACCACAATGCTCGAGTGCCTGCGCGACTATCTCGATGTGCAACGCATCGAGTTCGCCTTCGTATTTAACTCCCGCGTGACGCCAGACCAGTTCTTCGAAATGATCGCCTACGACTTCGATCTGGAGTGCGATCGCAAATCGAAGACCGGTGTTCTCTTCGCGCTGAACGCCTTGTTGATCGAGCAGATGGAACGAGGCCGGACCGCGGCCCTGATCCTCGACGAGGCGCACAATCTCGAGTGGGACGTTCTAGAAGAGATCCGTTTATTAGGCAATCTTGAAAACCGCCAGGGCAAGCTTCTGCAGATCATTCTGGCCGGTCAGCCTGAGTTGGATCGTAAATTGGATGCGCCTAATTTGCGGCAGCTCAAACAGAGGATCGTGCTCCGGTGTAGTCTGAACGCGCTCAGTTGCGAAGAAACGCGGGCGTATATCGACGCTCGCTTGAGCCGCGCCGGGATGGATCGCCAAACGATCTTTTCGCCCGAAATCGTAGACGAGATCCACTTACGGGCGCACGGCATCCCCAGAGTGATCAATGCCATCTGCGACAACCTGCTGGTGACGGCGTTCGCCATGGAGCAGCGAACGACGAACTTCGACATGCTGGACGAAGTTTGCCGCGACATGCGCCTGGAATGGCCGGGCAGCAACCGCGGGCGGCGCGGCCGTTCACGATATGGACAGGGTTTTGAGGACGAGAACCTCCCGGAGACATCGTTCTCTCTTCCCGGCGATTAGGCCGCTTTTTCAGCAGATTTCGAGCAGAGTGGTCACATGAAGTCATGGCCCTCCTTCAAAGCTAGACGCGTCTTCGCACGAGCTTCCTGATCGCGCTGGTTCTAGGGTTAGCGGGCGGGCCCACCATCGCCGCTCAGGAGGCGGTCGGCGTCACCGAGGTCGCGCCGAACCTTCTCGTCTTTGCCACTGCTGCGGGCAATGTTGTTGCCTCGGTGGGGCCCGACGGCGCTTTCCTCGTTGGAACACCGTCAGCCGCGAGCACTCCGCAAATCAGCAGCATCCTCGCCGGCAGGACCAAGTCTCCCGTTCGTTACGTCGTCATCGCGCCCCAAAACCCAGCCCATTCCGAGGGCGATGGGGGATGGGGCCGGCTTGGCGCGTTCGTAGCCATGCAGGAGAAGGCGCTCGAGCGTCTGGGCGGACATACCATGGGTGCTCCTCCACCCTTGCCGCGCCGCTTGGTCGAGCTCGGAGTCGACCGGCCGCGCGTAGCCTTCTCGGAAGTCTTGACCTTCGACCTGAACGGAGAAGCGATCCACGTCGTTCATCAGCCGCCCGCTTACAGTGATGCCGACTCGATCGTGCATTTTCACGTGGCACATTTGGTCTATCTGGGCGAGGTGTTTCCGGGCGATGGCTATCCGGAGATCGATCGCCAGCAAAGCGGAAAGTTGGACGGCGTAATCAGGATGCTTGACGCCTGGACGAACAATGCTTTCCGCGTCGTACCGGCGCGAGGGAAGGTGGCAAACGGCTCGGATGTCAAAGCGTCCCACGATATGATCGTGACCGTCCGGGATCGGGTGAAACGAATGATCGATGCCGGCCGGACCGAGAATGAAATTCTAGCTGAGCATCCGGCAGCGGAATTTGATGCACGTTGGGGGCACGGGCGCGTGACTTCCGACGAGTTTGTGCGCCAAATCTATAGCGCCCTTAGAGCGCCACAGGGTGCATAAGAGCACGATGCTACGATATCCCCGCCCATGCCTGTCCGCAATATTGAGCGCGAGTTGGACGCGCTCGTAGAGCTTCGCGGTTCTGACGCGGGCGAGGCGCGCTCTCGCGGTCTTCGGAAAGCGCTCGGCGACAAGGTCAATGTGATTGTTGCGAAAGCCGCTGCGCTTACCGCCGAAATGCAGGTGCGGGCACTGATCCCGGATCTCTGCGCGGCCTTCGAGCGCCTGTTGATCGATCCGCTCAAGAGCGATCCCAAATGCTGGGGCAAAGAGGCGATCGCAAAGGCTTTGAAGGATCTGGGACATGCCGAATCGGCCATTTTCCTGAAGGGTGTTCAGCATGTGCAAATGGAACCGGTGTGGGGAGGAGAAGAGGATACCGCTACCACCGTTCGTGCTACATGCGCGCTGGCCCTACTCGGGTGCGCCGATCTAACCCGAGAGGACAAGCTTTGGCACATTGTGCGCTTGCTTACCGAGAGCTCTCCCTCTTTGCGAAAGGACGCTGCCCTTGCACTCGAGTCTTTGGAAGGCCGGGAGGCCGCCCTGCTGTTGCGAATTAAGGCCCGCATGGGAGATGTTGACGCAACCGTTACGGGCCAGGTTTTTGAATCGCTACTGCGAGTCGAAGGCGAAGCGGCGGTCTCGTTTGTAGCGGAGTTCTTCCGAGCTATCACGGCGGAAGTAAGAGAGGAAGCGGCGCTTGCGCTAGGAGCCTCGCGCCTCACAGGTGCGGTAGCGGCCCTGAAAGATGTACTCGCGCAAAAGCACCCTCTGCTCGAATACGAAATTATCTTCCGCGCCCTAAGCATTTCGCGCCACGAAGAAGCGGTTCGATTCTTGTTGGAAGTCGTCCGAAGCCGGCGGCCCAGGGAAGCGATCGCTGCCCTCGAGGCCCTCACACTCTATCGGAATTCGGGCGACATCCGGGATAAGCTCACCGAGGTTCTCGCATGCAGATCTGAGACCGAGATTCAACGGGAGTTTCAGCGCCTGTTCCAGAATCGGTAATGCCCTTTGGAAGGTTGCGGTAGTAAACTTTTAGTGACTCCCCAACCCGGGCCGGTGCTCCGGTCTCAATCCGCAAAGGAGCGATTTTAATGTCCGAATATGTCGATCGCCGAGGCTTTCTGAAACGAGCCGGAGGCGTGGCTAGCGGTCTTGCCATGGCCGGCCGGGCCTTCTCTCGAACGAACAGTAAAACCAACACGGGCCGTGTTTTGGGCCCAAACGACCGAATCAATGTGGGATTGGTCGGTTGCGGAGGGCGTGGCACATATGTGGGCAAGGCGTTCGCGAAGTATGCCGAGCAGAATAATAACGCCTGCCAGATTGTTGCAGTTTGCGATGTTTACGTAAAAAGGCGCCGGTTCAACGCGGAAAATCACCAATGCCAGGCGTTCGCCGATTATCGAGAACTGATTGCGCGTCCTGACATCGACGCGGTGATCGTTGCAACGCCCGACCACTGGCACGCCAAAATCGCGCTCGAAGCGATGGATCAGGGCAAGGACGTTTATCTCGAAAAGCCGATGTGTCACACCACTGAAGAGGCGAAAAAACTGGTGGACACGGTAAGAGAGAGCAAGCGCGTCGTTCAGGTAGGATCGCAAACCACTTCTGCCGATCAATGGTGGAAAGCGAAGAAAGCGATCGCCGATGGCATGATCGGCAAAATGATCATGAGCCAGGGGTCGTACCATCGGAATTCCATCGAAGGTGAATGGAACTGGCCCATCGATCCGGACGCCGGGCCGAACGGGAAGGGCGACGATTACGTCGATTGGGAAACGTGGCTGGGACCCGCGCCGAAACGCCCGTGGGATGCGGACCGTTTCTTCCGGTTCCGCAAATACTGGGATTATTCTGGCGGCATCGCGACCGATCTTTTCTTCCACGTTGTGGCGCCGCTTAATATCTGCTGGGACAAGCCGCAGTTCCCGGCGCGCGTTGTGGCCTCCGGCGGCATTTACGCGTTTCCTGACCGCGAAGTGCCCGACACCTTCCATCTTCTAGCCGAGTATCCGGAGGGCCATTCGCTGGTGCTCAGCTCGTCGATGGCTAACTCGCAACACATCCCCGGATTGATTCGCGGCCACGAAGGCACGCTCATCATGGTCGAGCACGGCATGTTCGAGCGGTATAGCCCATACATCACCGTAAGGCCCGAGCTGGTACGGATACCAGGCGCCCCGGAGCGCGGCATATTCCCCGATTACAAGTTCGGCAAGGAAGAAATCCAGATCCCGGTCGAGCAAAGCGACATGATGATGCTGCACGTTGGCAATTTCCTGTCGTGCATGCGTTCGCGCGAGAAACCTCACCTCGATGTGGAAACGGCGGCACACGCCCAGATCCTGATCAACCTTGCAGTGGAATCGTATCGCATGAATAAGGTCAGGTACTGGGATGCAGCAAATTGGAAGACGAGCGATCATCCCCTCACGGCGTAGCCCTACTTCGGATCCGAGTCTTTGAGGTTCGGAAAAATCTTAGGCGAACCGGCAAAAGCCGATATACTGCCGGCCACTGATAAGAATAGGCATAAAGCACGGCATCACTCCGCTCGCTGACGCGCGCGGTTCTGTAAGTTCTTATGAATCAACGCGCGTTTCTGAACCGCGACCGTAGGGAGCGTCTCTGACGAAGCTCTGTCAGCTCACGAAAGCCCTTTCAGTACTAGGCCTGTCGCGCCTATACCTTTTCCTGGAAATGGCCGATTGGCTAATTGGAGGGCATGGCGCGACAAGGTATGAACTCGAGGACGTTGGCCCTACTTGTCGCAACCGCCGGCGCTTTTCTTTCCCCATCCAGCCTCGAAGCCGGATTAGATCCGTCGAAGGCCATCACACAATACGTCTACGACCGGTGGACGGCGGAGAGCGGATTGCCGCAAAGCTCCGTATTAGCGATCGCGCAAACCCCCGACGGGTATCTCTGGTTGGGGACCGAAGAAGGTATCGTCCGCTTCGACGGCGTGCGATTTGTCAATTTCAATAAGCGAAACACACCTGGCCTCGAGAGCGAAGAGGTAGACGCCCTGCTGGTAGACCATCGGGGGGATTTATGGATCGGCACGCGTGGCGGCGGGCTGACCTTGCTTCGCCATGGCGTGTTCAAGTCGTTTACTACACGGGACGGCCTCTCGAACGATTCCGTGCAGGCGCTTTACGAGGACAAGCGCGGAGACCTGTGGATCGCGACGGATGGCGGAGGGGTTAATCGTTTTAGAAACGGTAGGCTCACCCCTTACACGAGCCACGAAGGATTGGCCGACAATGCCGTTTTCTCGATATGCGGAGACGGGGGTGGCGGAGTGTGGTTCGCAACTCACGGCGGCTTAAGTCACTGGGTCCAGGACCGCATTTCTACTCTCACAACGAAGGATGGCTTGCCGAGTAACGATATCCGGTCGCTACTTGCGGATGGCAAGGATGGTTTGTGGATCGGAACAAACGGAGCGGGTTTGGCGCGCCTGACTTCGGCTGGAATAACAACCTTCACCACTCGAAATGGTCTGTCGGATAACCACATTTGGTCCCTGTTCAAGGATTCTGCCGGTTCCTTGTGGCTGGGCACAGGCGGAGCGGGCATCGATCGATTCCGTAATGGCGAATTCTCACGCTTTACCCGCAAAGAAGGTTTTTCTTCCGACGAAGTTTGGGCGATAACAGAGGATTTCGAAGGTAGCTTATGGATCGGAAGTGCGGGCGGTGGACTCGGCCGTCTTAGAAACGCGTCCTTCACCACCTATGGCGCGCAGGCAGGCCTTTCAAGCGACGTTGCGCTGGGAGTATATGAAGACCGCGAAGGGGCACTCTGGGTAGGTACCGCCGATAACGGTGTAAACCGCTTCGAAAAGGGCCGAATCACAAGCTTCACGGTGCGCGACGGCCTCTCGGATAATCAGGTATTTTCGATTGCCGAGGATGGACACGGCGATCATTGGTTCGGCACGCGCCACGGCCTAAGCCGATTGAGCCACGGTAAATTCACTGTCTACACCAGCCGAAACGGGCTACCAAACGATTTTGTCCGCTGCACTTACTCGGACAGCAAAGGCGAACTCTGGGTGGGAACGCGCGAAGGACTGAGCCATTTCGATGGACGCCGATTTATCACATATGGAACTAACGATGGGCTTTCCGATTCTCACGTTCTCTCCATTTACGAGGACCCGAGCGACCGCACACTTTGGGTCGGGACGGGGGGAGGATTAAACCATTTTGTAAACGGCCGCTTCCGTGCCTACACAAAGAGGGATGGATTGTCTAACGACGTCGTTTGGGCCATTCGCGCGGACCCGGATGGGACTCTTTGGATTGGAACAGACGGTGGGGGACTGAACCGCTTTAAGAATGGACGTTTCTCGAGCTTCACGACTCACGCTGGGATGCTCGACGATTCGATACTCGAGATCCTCGACGATGCGCGGGGAAATTTGTGGATGAGCTCGAATCGCGGCGTTTTCCAGGTAGCTAGGAGCCGCCTCGAAGCCTTCGCCCGCAGGGACATTCGGCAGGTTCCTTCGCATACCTTCGGCCAGCCCGACGGTATGGGAACCAGAGAATGCAATGGTGGATTTCAGCCGGCGGGATGGCGGCTCGCCGATGGCCGATTGGCCTTTCCGACGATGAAAGGGGTTGCTATTGTCAACCCCGCTCATTTAGTTACTAACTCGACTGAGCCGCGCGTTTTAGTGGAACGCGTGCTAATTGACAAACGCGAAGTCTCCGGCGATGCGCTGCTTAGCGTTCAGCCAGGCCACGGACAACTCGAATTCCAATATACAGCGACGAGCTTCATTGAACCCGCGAAAATCCGGTTCAAATACATTTTGGAGGGATTCGATAAAGACTGGGCGGACGCGGGACCTCGCCGTACCGCCTACTATACGAATATCCCTCCTGGCAAGTACCGATTCCGCGTTATCGCCTGTAATGCCGACGGAGTATGCAGTCGGGCTGGTGAATCCATATCATTTTTACTTCGGCCGCATTTCTACGAGACGGTATGGTTTGCCGCCCTCGCGGGATTGACGCTGGCATTGCTCTTTGCCGCCATCTATCAGGTGCGCGTGAACCAGCTACGCCTCAGACAAAGGAAGTTGGAGGCCTTGGTACTGGAACGCACGGAGGCATTGAGTGGAAGCGAAAAGAAATTTCGCCAGCTCGCCGAGAACATTCGCGAGGTGTTCTGGATAATGGATCCCGAAAGCGGCGCACTCTTGTATGTAAGTCCGGCGTTCGAAGACTTGTGGGGATTTTCGGCCGAAATTGTGCTTCAAGATCCGGACGCCTGGTTCAACCCCATCCATCCGGAGGACCGCGAATCAATAAGGGCCGCGCGGCGGCACGAGAGGACGGGAGCGGCGCGCGAATGTGAGTACCGGATTGTCGATGGCGGCCAGACCCGCTGGTTATGGGATCGGGCGTTTCCGGTTGTCGACGCGCTCGGCCGCTTGAATAAAATCGTCGGCGTAGTCGAGGAAATCACACAGCGCAAGGAAGCCGAACAAGTGCTGCAGCGCGCGCACGACGAGCTCGAGCAGCGGGTCCGCGAGCGCACGGTCGAGTTGACTGAGGTGAATGAGGCGCTTCACGCAGAAAATCGAGAGCGGCGGCGCACAGAAGAGCAGCTCAAAACTGCCAAGGAAGCCGCGGAAGCGGCCAACCGCGCCAAAAGCGAATTTCTGGCAAACATCAGCCACGAGCTTCGAACACCGATGAATGGAATCATCGGAATGACCGGTCTGGCCCTTGAAACCACGCTTAGCGACGAGCAGACAGAGTATCTCAGATCCGCAAATCTGTCGGCTAACTCGTTGCTCGCAATTATCGACGACATCCTCGATTTTTCTCAAATCGAAGCGCGGAAACTCAGCCTGCAAAAAATACCGTTCGACCTGCGGGAGTGTCTCAAACAGGTTCTCGCGCCGCTATCGGCCGAAGCAGCCACTAAGGGACTGACGCTAGGACATTCGCTCGACGCCGCAGCCTCGGCCGGAGTTCTGTTGGGCGATCCGATACGGTTGCGGCAAATTCTTATCAATCTGGTCGGGAACGCTATTAAGTTCACTTCCCATGGAAGCGTCTCAGTCAGCGTCAATATCGTTGAGCAAACGACCTCCTCCAAGGTACTGAAGTTTTGTGTAAGCGATACCGGCATTGGAATTCCCAAGGACAAACAGGACCTTATCTTCGAAGCGTTTACACAAGCTGACGGATCATTGACGCGGGAGTTTGGCGGCACGGGTCTCGGTTTGGCCATCTGCTCCCAAATGGTTGCGTTGATGAACGGAAAAATTTGGGTTGAAAGTGAACCGGGGCGCGGAAGCAACTTCTATTTCACGGCAAAGTTCGGGGTTGCCGTAGGAGACGGGAACAATGGTCAAAGCCCCTTCCCGGTGGTTACCGCGTCACCAATTGGAGAAGTAAAGCAGATTCACCCAGAGACGCCTCTACGTATCCTCGTAGTCGAGGACAACGCCGTCAACCAACGTTTGACGGCGCGCCTCCTCGAAAAACGGGGCCACAAGGTTACCTTGGCTGGAAACGGCCGCGAGGCGCTCGGCACGTTAGAGCGATCGAATTGGGAATTTGATGGCGTGTTAATGGATATTCAAATGCCCGAGATGGATGGGATCGAAGCCGCTAAAGAGATTCGAAGAATCGAAGCCCGGAGCGGAAAACGAATTCCGATTATCGCCCTGACCGCGCACGCCATGGAGCGCGATAAAGAGCGCTGTTTCGAGGCGGGAATGGATCGCCACTTAGCCAAACCAATTCAGACAGAGCTGTTGCTCGCAGTATTGCAAGAAATCTTGGACGGCAAGCTCGCCCCGCAATAGCGCCAGCGTAACGGAATTGCGCGACCGAAACCGAGCCGTGACGAAACCGAGCCGCGACCGCAAGGGAGCGGTCTTTCAACTGACGAGCGTTCGCTAGAGACTAAATGCGACAACGTAGTCGCCGAGCGGTGATAGCTCCGGGATTCCATAACCTCCTGCGCTCACCACGACGTACTGCTTCCCATCGGGTCCTTGAAAGGTCATAGGTGTCGCTTTGGCGCTCGTCGGCAAATCCCCTTTCCATAGTTGCTCGCCGGTTTTAACATCGAACGCATAGATGGCGGGAACGAGTGTGCTGCCGACGAATACGAGCCCGCCTGCCGTCACAATTGGCCCTCCCAATGAAATCGAGCCCCACTTAGCCGGAAGCTTGGAACTGAACTGCCCCAGCGGAACTTCCCATTTCTTATCGCCAGTATTAGTGTCAATGGCGATCAGCGTGCCCCACGGTGGAGGAGTGCAGGGAATGCGTTTCGGACTCAACAAAAAGCGGCGCATCATCCCGTAAGGCGTGCCATGCTGCGGAGCGAACTCCCAGTCTCCATCCAGCTTTCTGCCTCGCGAGTTTCGTAAGCTCTCGTAATCGGCGCGCGGAATGAGGCGAACTTCCGCCCCAATGTGATTAGTCGGAAGGATGAGCAGATCGTGAGTTGGATCGTACGCCATGCCGCCCCAGTTCTGCCCTCCGACATTACCGGGCACCTGGAATGTGCCTTGAAGAGATGGCGGAGTGAAGATACTTCCCGTGCGAAGCTTACTGATCTCGGCGCGGCACCATGCCCGGTCCGC
>JBAUZG010000057.1:0-1502 GCA_049585195.1 Bryobacteraceae bacterium
CGATACGAATCGGCGGGCGGCGCTACGTTGACCCTCCTTCCCGACGCCTCGATTTTGGCCGGCGCGAAGAATCCATTCGCCGACACATATACGCTAACGGCGCGCACGAATGAAAAGCAGATTACCGGGGTTCGCATCGAGGTTCTGAATGATAAGAGCTTGCCGCATGGTGGTCCGGGCCGCGATGCGGAAGGCAACTTCTTCCTAAGCGAATTCGATGTTGAGGCGGCTCCGGCGGACCAACCCGAAGCGAAGCGGCACGTGATTTGGAAAACCGCGAAGGCGGACGAAGCGCAAAACGGCTACGACATTTCAAGTCTCACTGCGAAAGAAAGCGATGTGCGCGGCTGGGCTATTGACGCGTCGCCCACGAACGCACCAGCGGAGCGGCAGGCCGTCTTGATCCCCGATCAGCCCTTCGGATTTGCCAGCGGCACGATTCTGACAGTGACTCTCAAGCATGAGATGCGTCACGCGACCCGCAACCTCGGCCGCTTCCGCCTTTCCGTCACTTCGGCAAGCGAGCCTGAATTTATTGTCCGAATTCCGGCGCGCATCCGGCCGATTCTCGACATTGCTCCTGAAAAGCGCACGCCCGAGCAGAAGGAAAAGCTGTCTGCTTCTTATCGCGCTGTTTCGCCGCTCCTCGACGATACGCGCAAGCAGATGGGGGAGCTCGAAAAATCGCTGAAGTCGTTGGGAATTGCCACGGCGATGGTGATGCGGGAACGCGCTGGCTACGCCCGCCCCGCCGCGTACATCCGTGAGCGCGGCAGTTTCATGAGCAAAGGAGATGTGGTTTACGCCGATGTTCCTTCGGCACTGGGCCGTCTGCCCGGCGATGCAATGCCCAACCGGCTGGGCCTGGCCGAATGGTTGGTGAGCGACGACAATCCGCTTACGGCACGTGTCACGGTCAACCATTTCTGGGAGGCGATCTTCGGACATGGAATCGTGGAGACGGCCGAAGATTTCGGCACACAGGGAGATATGCCTTCGCATCCGGAGCTGCTCGATTGGCTGGCCACCGAATTCATGCGCGAGGGATGGAAAATGAAGAAGATTCAGCGGCTGATAGTCACGTCCGCTACCTACCGCCAGTCGTCCCGAGCTACGCTCGAATTGCTGGCTCGCGATCCTTATAACAACTTATATGCCCGCAGCGCGCGCTTTCGTGAGGAAGGCGAGATGGTGCACGACATCGCGCTTTCCGCGAGTGGATTGTTGAGCGACAAAATGTATGGACCGAGTGTGTTTCCGTATCAGCCGGAAGGCATCTGGGATGTTCCGTACAGCAAGGACAAATGGGTGGAAAGTGAAGGCGAAGACCGGTATCGGCGCGCGATCTATACCTTTATGCGACGAAGCGCACCGTACCCGAGCCTCGTAACCTTCGATGCGCCCAGCCGCGAGTTCTGCACCATTCGCCGCGTCCGGACGAATACCCCGTTGCAAGCGTTGACAGCGCTCAACGATCCATATTTCTTCGATGCGGCCCGCGC
>JBAUZG010000058.1:0-36726 GCA_049585195.1 Bryobacteraceae bacterium
ATGTAGACCAGTTGCTCCACACGCTGGTCGGATTGAAATGCAAACATGATCTCCTTGTAGCGTTGTTCTGTCTTCCGGCTACGTTCATATTCCAGTGCGCATGACAAGGTGTTTCCATCCTTGCGCATCAGAATCACGGCATCATAATCCTTGCCGTATCCCATTCTTGTCAGATCATTCTCCGCCTGGATCTCTGCCCCCGGAATCCACCGCACGAGCACGTTTGATTTCTTGAGCGCCAGGTGAATCTCGTTTAACCCGAGCGCGTGCGAACTCCTCGTTTCTTGCAGTTCCTGCCACCGTGCAAACTGATCGGCACGGATGCTCGATATTTCCCCATGCTCGCTCAATATCTCAAAGCCGGAGGAGGAAACCGAGTACATGGGGACGCCATTTGCAAAGGCGGATACTTGCTTACGGACGAGACCATGGGAGGCCAGCCGGCGCAGCCGCCAGTTGAAAACATCACGGCTCTTTTCCGGTGTTTCGAGCTGTGTCAGATCAAATAGCTGCGATTGGGTAATAAACTCACTGCGAAAGATACGCCGCAGGAGCGCGATATCACGATCTCGATTGAGCTTGATACTTCCAAGCGCGTACCTCATATCAGCTCTCACCCAGCACTGGCTCCAGCGTTGCCCGGAGTGAATGACGCCCGTAAGTCTTTGTCACCAGCAGAGTGCGATCGCTACGAATCCAGGAAAATGGCGGCATGAGCCATAAAGCTTCCTGCTGATTGCCGTGCTGACTGAGAGCGATCAACCGCACACTGCTGGATCGGCTGCTGGGGTCCTCATGATGAATCACGCCGAACTCTTTACTCGAAGTGACAAGCAGAAAGGCGTCAACCTTGACCGGCTTGCGAATGAGTCGCTCAAACACCAGGCGTTGCTCTCCGTTACCGAATGCAAGTCCATTCTCCGATTCGAACACCCGGCCGCAATTCCTACTAAGCGAGTAGGGATTGAAGCCTCCGAGACAGTGGAATCGAAGCATGCCGCGAACTTGTGTGCGATGGCATAATCGTCCCGCATGAACCAGCCCCGTCGTATTCAGGTACACATCGTGCCGTCGCTCTTCCCGCGCTCTTCGGATCCAGATGCTGCCAAAACCTTCAACGCCGACCAGCACAGCTCACCCCGCGTTCACTTTTTTGCGATCGGCATTCTTTTTGTAGTGCGACAGTTCCTGTTCCAACTCGTTCACACGACGAACTAGTTCGACATTCGTGTGCACGTCGGAACTATCGAAGCGGGAATGCTGGTCGATTTTGGTTTCGAGATCTTGTACGCGCACCGAAAGATCGAGGACCCTGCTGGCCTTTTCGTTCAATTCCTGCTCCAGCCGCAGCTTGTCCGAACGGGCGTCGGCGAGTTCGGTGAGCAATTGCTGAACGCGTGCGTTCGCTTCACTCTGTTCGAGAGCGCCTGCCGTTGCTCCGCCCGTCCTCTCCGACTCGATGACGCGATTGCATAAGTTGATGTGCCGGTTGTAGCGTGCAATGGCCTCGTGCGCCGCTGCTCTCGAACATTGGTCCTGGTTCCAGAGGTCCGCAATCCAGCCCGAGGCCTGATCCAGCTTGAAGTCGAGTTCGCGGCGCTTGAACAGATACAAGCCAACAAGGCAGATATTGAGCAGACTGGAACCGATACCGAACCAGAAATAGCGGCTCCGGATACTGGCTTCCAGCAATCGTTCACGCCGGGCTTCAATCGCGGCGCCCAGATCGGGCTTGTTCTGAGTGAGCTGGGACAACCCCTTTTCATACCAGGGCGTCAAGCCGTTACTAGGCGAGACGCGTTGTTGTCCTTGCGTATCTGCAGCAACTGTAAGAGAGCCGGCCAGTATGGCTGTTAGCATCAAACGTTTCATCTTCTTCCTCCCGCCATCATTCGGGGCACTCGGTATTTGTCGGAGAGTTCCGGGTCTTTGAAGCGAATGTTGGCCCCACGCGCCCAATCGGGCTCGGTTCGCATTTGCGGAAACAGTTCCGGCGTGAAATCGTGCAAGCGCAGAAGCGTCGGTGGCCGGACCATCAGTTCCGCATGCACCGTTCCCTTGGTTGCATCCGTCATGAGCACCTGGATTTGTCCCTTGGCGAGATTCTTGAGGCGCTCGTCACGAGCCCGAGTCTCGATGGCTTGCATTTCGACGGCCCTACCGGTTTCCCTGTACTTTCCGAATCCGAAGAGTCCGCGTCGCTCGAGCGTTCGACTGCGACGCATAACCTGTACCTGCGCGGACGCGTCACGGAAGTATTTCGCGGTCGATTCGTCACGCGTCATGAACGTCATGACGGTACTCGGAGCAGCACTGACATCGGCCTGAAAGCCGCGACCCACTTTAAGGAGCTGTGACACGTTCTGCATCGAGAACAGAAAAGCGACTTTGGCGCCGCGAGCCGTTTGCAGGATGTGCGCGAAATTCTGGTAGGCGAACGGCGCAAACTCGTCCATGACGACTGAGAACATCGGCTGATTGGGATTGTTCCGATGCGTCTCACTTTCGTAGCGCCGGCCAATCGAAACCTGAATATCCTGGAGAATCATGCGTCCTAGCGAGACGACCGGCTCCGTATCTTTATTCGCGTTCAACGAAACAAAGAGGATGAGTTCCTGATCGATCACGTCCTCGATCGTCAGCAGGTCTTGATACTGCCCGGTGATAACCGACATATCATCATCGAGGAAATTCATCATTTCGTTGATGAGCCCTTGAATTTTCGGAACACGCTCGCGATCCTCGAACGACTGCAGCAATTTGCGCACCGACATCTTGAAGTTCAGCCGCTGCTGCTCCGTCATCTCCTCGTCGCGCCGTACTTGGTTTTGAGCGATGTCAATCTGCTCCCGCATGACGTCTTCGTCGAGGAGGAAGACAAGCACGTCGTACACGTTGTAGATCTTGCGTGTGTAGTAGAGAATGCGAACCGCGTCGCGGAGATAACTCAGTTGATGTGGTGGATGGAATCCATCCCCGACTGGCAAGCCGAACGATTTGAACACCATGCCCGCATGTGCGTTGTACTCGCCCTTTGGCGAGTAGAAGGGGTTGTAATACACCGAGATGTCTGGCCGTGCAGGATTGATCAACCGCAACTGGTGCATACGACCGGCACGCTGAACGTACGGCAACAATTCCTGAAAGAAATCGAGATCTCCTTTGCCATCAAAGATGACCATGGGGAGACGATGAGCCTGCTCCGGCGCCCCAATGACCCGTTCGAGATCCTGGGTGATGATGCTTTTGAGCAGCGTGGTTTTACCTTGACCGCTATTGCCGAGTACCAGGCCTTGCATCACGCGTGTTTCGTCGTGCCAGATGAACGGTTTGTGATCGGGATCGTAGCCGATCAGCACACCACTCTGCTCCCATGCCCTTTCCAGTTCGCGCTGATCGACATCACGCGGCACGACGAAGGGCGGCCAGGCCTCTCCCCTTTCACGCTTCTCGCGAACCGTTTTGCGGTGAATGAGAAAGAAGACGACGGCGGCAAACGGCACGGCCGTGTAACACAGTACTTCCTTCATCTCGGCATCCGTCACGTGATAAAGCTTCAGAATCCAGTACACAATCGCCGCCGTAATGGCGAGCCCGAATACCAAAAGAACCTCGGGCGACAGTCCTGGTTCGGAAGAGCGCGACTGTGGTTCTGGCACTGAAAAGCCCCCTTGCCTGCGTATCGATTTTCCGGGCAGATGCGGTCCACCCAGATCGGTATGTAGCGCAAGCAACGCGCGACGGTCAAAATGTCCAAATAGGATTGAACGAGAAAAAGAGCATCAAAAGTACGAGGAGAGTACAAGCGAGCAGGGCGATTTCCACCTTCGGCAGGCACCTTTTCTGGTCGAAAGGATTGGGAGATTTCAAAAGAGCCTCGGCGAGCTGCTCCCGGATATTGAGTTGCCGGCCAAACGCCTGCTCCATCCAGATCCGCACCTCGGCGGACTGCACGCCGTCAGTGGTTGATTTCAATGAATCGTGCGTTGAGAGAATCAGGTGCCAGGAGGAGCGGATCTGTCGCTGATTCAAAAACGGCATAACCTTCACAGCACCAGGGTCGCGATCACCTGACCGCCATCATCCGCTGGAAACAAGAAACGTACTACGCGGGGCGCGGGGTTGTTGCCGGCGAGATCGGGAAACCCTACCTTGAGAACACCAAATGAGGTTTGGCCGGGGGCGACGAGGGATTGCGGCGTCCGAACCTGTGTGGCTATCAGATTAGCCCCGGCGTTCTTTACCGGCAGGTTGCGAACGAGCTTTCCGTCGATCTGCGAGTCCCGGTAGCTCCACAACGAAAACGGCACATTCACTTCAGGGAGTAAGACAATGGCGGGTGGCCCCGGGCGATAAGCCGTCCTCGACCCATTCTGTACCGAGTACCGGATCAGGAGCTCTCGATTCGCTCTATCCTTATATATGTCGTGAATCTGAATGCCGACGCGCCCGGAGAGCAGCTGCGGCTTTTTGAGCCCGACGAAGCGAACGGACGTTCCTTCGAGCAGCAATTCCTCGATCGAGTTTGGCTGTGGTTGAGTGGTGACAGTTGCAGTTTTATTCGAAACTGGTGACGCGTAGTCCACCGCGAATTCCGCCTGCCCGACATTTGGGCATGTTTCGAGCTCATAAGTATACCGGCGGTGAGAAGCCGTCCAGATAAACAGATTGGTCGTGGCATTCTCCTCTTGTGGTTGGACAAATACTTTGTCATCTTTGCGCTCTACGGTAAACGCTTTGCTGCCCGCGGCCGCCATAACCACAGGTTCGCCCACCTCGATCACGGTCAGGTGGTTGAGAGCCGTCGCAACATGGACGATTCGCGTGCTGTCCGGCGAAAGAGTCTCAATTCGCTGACCAAACAAGAGCGAACTGGCTATGGCTACGAATAGAATGTTCTTCACTTGTAAAACTCCTCGGCTTCAAACAGAGCCGCCGTATTATTCTTAAGTGGAGGACCGCCTCTCTTGCGAGAAGCGGCCCTTCAAGAGGCCAGGGGACGGCCAGCGAGCTAAAGCCCACTAGCCATTCCCTTCTTCTGATGAAATGAGGGTCATGCCGATTCCTTTGACAGATGGCTTCTGCCGCAAATCCGTCAAAATGACTTGGCCATCGCGTATTTCTCCCTTGCCTTCTTTCATGGCAAAGGGTTGTACTCGATCGACCAGCCGACCATCGCTGGTTATCACTTTGCCCTCTTCCGTAATGCGGAACAGGAACACGTATTTCTCGCCGGCAGATCCTGCGCCATCCTGATAAGCTTCGACACGAAACACATTCCCTTCCGTATCGAAGACAATCTCGCCGTCTGGTTCCTCTGGCATGTGCAGCACGATGGGGCGGCCACCGGTCGCTTCGACTACACTGTCCAGAACCTCTTGTGGAAACGCCACGAACAGCACCGAAGCGGTGCTGCCCGGAAAGGTGCTCTTCTGTGTGCGGTCATGCAGAGCCTGGCACCAACCACGACGATTCGTGCGCTTGCCTGCACCCCACGCCCGAATCCAATCCGCGAGGCGTTTCATTTCTTCCTTGCGCCGTTCTTCTGCGTTGCGCGCGGCAGCCGAGGCTCGCCTCAACTGAGCGTACGCCGCATCTCTGGATTTTCTGGCGTTTTCCTTCGCCTTTTGGGATGCTTTATCGCCCAGCTTCGGTGCCGCGGTTTTCGCTGCCTCCACCACGGCTCTGGCTTGGGCCACTAATGCTGCATACTTTTGCGCCTCGGCGATATGCGTTCTCACAATGCATGCAAACATCCGATTAACACGCCGGCACTCGTCCGCCATATCCTCGGTGTACGGATTTCCGGCAACCAGGCCGGCAAATTCCTGTAACGGTAAGACGGCGGTGAACAGATCATCGATGTGGGGCCGAAGAAGGTGGTACATTCTCCCGATCACATCGGTAGAAAGAGTATCGAGTGCGATAGGAAAGTCATTCACGCACTTGGCTTTCTTAAACGCGAGCCAGGGCGCGGGTTTGACTTCATTGCGGATTTTGTTGACCAGCTCGCGATCGATCCCGGTTCCATGCTTGAGAGAGTCCAAAGCGTTCTGGAGTTCCTTGACAAGCTTGTACGCAAGATCTCTGCGGCCGGCCGCCAGACAAGAGGTCTTCAGATCGGTAATACGACCGATCTCGTTCCCTCTCGCCTTCATCGCCACGCGATGGAAATTGAAATAGGCGCTCTTTGACTTCTCCCGTTTGTCTTTGGTGACGACATACGGATCCGTCAAATCAAAGCGGCTTTGAACGAATTTAGGGAACCCGCTTCCTTCGAGAAAGGCAACCAGGTCAAAATCGAAATCGCCCCCATTTTCTTTCGCTTTCCGGGAATGAAGGACGAGCGTACCCGGCAAGCGAATCTGCCGTTCGAGGAGCCAGACCGCTTCTTCGCTCGTAAGCTGCGCACCGTTTGCTCGCAGCGTGCGCTCGAAGATCGTAGCCAGTTCGCTGAGCGCAAGCGGCTCGACGGGCAGTAGATCCTCTTTCATTCGAATCGGATATCGAACCACCAGACCGCGCCGGCAGCTCACCTCTGCTATTGTCCGTTCCCTAGGGATCCAGTCCGAGCCGAAGACGAGCCTACTCCCGCGAAGGAAGAGGAATCCGTCATCAGCCAATGCGAAGGCCGGCATACGAAATCCTCCGCCAGTACAGACTTTGAAGGTCCAACGGGCCAGGAGGCTACCCAGTTTCTGCCGGATATAAGGATGTTTGACGAGATACCCGCCGCTGCCATCCGCCTTGAGTAAGGCTTCGACGAGCGAGTTCTCGTAACTGGTGTGTTCGAGCCCTTCCAATTCTTCCTGCTCGCGCTGATGAGCAGCGGTACCGAGCAGTTGAAACAGGGCGTCATAATTTCCTCCGAGTGCAGCATCCACGAGCTTCTTCACTTCCTCAATGGCTTGAGGAACGATTTCGGTCATGATGCTTTCGAGCGGAGCATGTTCAACTAGCGTGTAGCTGGACTTGAACTCCAGATTCCGAGACCAGTCCCGGATTCCGAGGACAGCCCTGCCCTTGAAGCGCACCCCGTCGCATACCATGTTCTGGAGCACCTGGAGTGGCGAAAGCTTCATCTCGGGCTTGACGCAAGATTCAGGAATCACGATGTCGGCATTCAGAGCGGATGCCACGTCATCATCCATCACCTTGAAGCAGCCCTTCGCCTGTGTCTGATCGAACGCAAGGCGGAATTGGTAGAAGCGACCAGGGGGGAGCTGTAGCTTGGCGAACAAGCTTTCCGAGATCCAGCCGCGGCAGTCATTCGTACCGAAGCTTCCTTCCTTGACCACCAGAATGCGGCTGTTCGGTTCCTCAATCACGACTTTGCAGTCGCTAACGAGAATGCCGAAATAAGTAATGGCAGCCTGCGGCCAAAATTGGAAGCGCTGGGCGATGGCCTTTTCGTATTGCTCGTCGACGGCATAGAACTTGCCGTTTTTTGCCGAGCCACTCGCGCCGGCCAGTTTGTAGCGCGTGCCATGAAGAACAACGCGGCTGAGAGCACCTTCGACTTGTGCTTCGGCGTAGTCGTCCATGATTTCAGTCGGGATTTCAACGGTCGCGACACGAATCTTCGGATAGAGCTTCGAGAGCAGTGTGTTTTTGAGCTGCCCTTGGTTGCTGGTATCCGGGAACGCTTGTTCCATCTTGCCGGTCTCGTCGATGTGGATCATAGATACGGGTAATGTCTCGAATTGCATGTGCGGCTCCTTTGTCGTTTGGGGGGAAATAAAAAAGCCCCAAGCGAACAGCGGAGACCGCGTGATGCTGGTCTCGTGTCCTTGGGGCTGCCGATCAGTTTTGAAACTGCCGGCGCCTGGCTTCAGATCGCCAGACCAACATCGGGGAATGGGGTTTCCGTTACTGGTTCATAACGGTTGTCTGTCGAATTCTCGTTCGACGGAACAAAATCCTACTCAAAGGCAGCAGGGGGCCTCATACGGAATGAACCTCCGAATGAAAATCGTTTATAACGTTTGCCGGACCGGCTCCTTTCTGAGCGTGACCGCTCCCCTTGCCGTGTCCGCAACAGTACTCCACTCTGTAACGACAAAGAAGTTCGCGCCTGTTTTGAATGAGGCGAGCATGGCCTCATTCTCGGATTCCATCTCTTGGCCAAAGCTGGGAATTCCGCTCGCGTTCCCGGTCCCCAGAAAAAAGCGTTCGCGCACCGCATTCTTCCTGCGCTCTCCATCCCGGGATTTACGAGCGAGCTTCTGTTGTTTCCGGCCTTCCTCCGGTTTCGCCGCCGGGTCCCTGGGCGCCGCAGATACGCTTTTCTCGGCTTCGACTGTCGCTGTTGCCATGAATCCTCCCTTTTGCATTCCTCTGTCCCTAGCCAGACTGCCTATCGGCAGACTTGAAACCCCAAATCATTTTCTGGAGGAAGGAGCTGCCTCACTGTCCCCTTCCTGAAGCAATGAATCCGTCTGAATCAATCCTTGCTCCTTGTCGCCCATCATTTGCGTTTCGCTGTACTCGGCAACCAGCAATCCATTGGGATGGTATTCATTGCGATCGACTTCCGCCAGGCGGACAAAGTACCGGCACATCAGGCGGTCCGTCATTTCGTTCTTGCCACGGATACGGTGCACTTCCTTTGCTCCGTAAGCGTTGTACGTCCAGATTGCACCGGCAATGGGCTCGATCGAGCGGATCTTCACGTTCGATGTGATTTCGTCGTCGTGAATCGCTGTGACCAGATCTTGCTGTCGCATGTCTTGCATAGTCCTGACTCGCAGGTTTCCGGTCATCATGTTTAACGCTGTCGCAAACGATTTGCTGGCGCTTGCCGGTGTGTAGTTTAAATAGTTCTCCAGAAACTTGCGCACAACCGCTCTTCCCTCGAGATCGCTTGGCGCCGTGTTCTGTTGAGCGGATGCGGTGTTCTGGCGAAAGAGCGAGAAGAGGCTACGAGAGCCGCTGATCAGTCTGGCTTCGCCCGTCGTTCGATCAACTTGTACCAGCGTGGGCGGCTGCATCCGGACGTAGGCCGCGAAACAAATCGCGAGAAAGGCGAGTCCGATGGCCGAGAGCGCGAAAACAAAACTACGGTTGGCGTACGCCCGCAGCGCTCCATCATGCTCGTAATAGTGATGCCGTCGCGTCACTTTCTTTGCCGTGTTCATGGCTCTTCTTCGTCCTTTTTCGCTAGGGCACTAGCTGCTTTCGATGCAATCATTACCGTCGTTCGTACGACCGCACCCGCAATCGCTCCGACATCCCCCTGCACGATCCGCCTCGCAAACATAGGAATGAAAGCAATGCACACCGCGTACACGATGCTGATTAGCCCGAGAAGCAACGGTGCGGAAACGCCCTGCAGGAATCCCAGCAGGCTGTTCGCATTCAAGACATTTGCGACCGTATCGATGCCGACGACATGCATCAGTCCCTGAAACACCGCGTACAGCACCGCCCAGAAGCTAAAGATCATGAGATTGGTGATATAGCTCCGAGCGAGCGTGCTCACCCCCAGGGCTGGGAAGAGCGCGATGACAAAGGGTCCGGCTGTATAAAGCACAGAGCCGAAAAGAGTGTAGAGTAGTGTGAAGATGATGTAAGCGAGCGCCAGGATCACATAGCCACCAAGCATGAGAATGGCGTAGATTGCGCCCGCTGTCGTTCCACCGATCAGCTTCCAAAAGCCCCAGGTGCCTTGAGGGGTCTGCATGAACGCGCTGGCATCCTTCTTCCATTGCTCGATCACGTCGAGGCCGCCCGCCGTTTGGTTGCTGATGAAGTTCGCAACCGTGGCACCCAGGTCGATCACATCGCGGAAGGCCTGAGGGTAACTCAGTAAGATCAAACCGACCGCAAGATATTTGACCAGTGACAGCCCGACCCCGCGCACGTCTCCTCCCGCCACATAGGCCTGATACACGCCCCACAGTAGGCAGATCAACGACACGACACGCGCGGCGTTCAGAATTCCATTCGTCATGCCACTTCCGTCAATGCCATTTAATGCCTGTGTCAGAAGATTCTGAAAAAAGAACATGGCTCCTTCCTACGGCAGAGACTGCAACGTATCCTGGCCCATCTGATTTGCATCAGTTGTGGACCCCTTCAGCTTGTTACTAGAATTTGCCACGCGTGCCGATGTAACCCGCAATAGCTGCGACAGCGTGAGCTGGGTCTGAGCGGCGACGCGCACTTGCCAGACCTGGGTTTCGCTTTCGACCATCCCGACCGTGCCGGGCGCTTGATTTGCGATCTCCTGCTCAATCTGATCCGCCGCGGCCCAGGCCAAGTCCGCCGTCTCATCGGCTGCGATCGACCGCTTGAATCCCTCCTGAGCAACTGCATCATTGAGGTCGATCACGTTGCGCAGGGTATTCGGCGCCTGGCCTACGGGTGGTACCGCTCCGTATACTGCGCTATAGTTCGGCGCGACGGCGCTGATGTTGGCGCTCGAACGCGACAGCAGAATCTGTTCGAGTTGACGCGTCTGCGGGAGAGTCGCGCTCGCAATGCGGATGTTGAACAGATTTTTCAGGTTCTGGTAGGTGCCGATAAGGGAGCCGATCAGATTTCTTGCGTTCTGTATCGCAGCCAGAGGCCAAACGATTGTCTGCTCAAACGCGGAGATGTCCTGTTCGATTTTCTGTATGGACGACAAGCCCCCGCCAATCACGCTGTTCATCGTCGAGTTGATCGTTCCGAGACCTGTGGCCAAAATCGCGCAGCACGGCGAAAACAACTGGCTTTGCGCCGGACACGGAAAGAACAGTGCCGTCAAGGCGATCACACAGCCGACCTGCAGCGTGTGCCCGCGGATCCAACGGAGGGTTCGTCTCGCAAGTTGCTTTACGATCGTGCGTGTCCCTCTCATGGCAATGCCCCCGTGACCTCGTGTTGCAGTCTCTGCGCCTGCCGAGCCGATTCTTTGCGGTAAGTGTTTTCCTCAGCTAACTTGGCCGACTCCTGGCGCAACATCGCGGAGACGATGCGGAGCTGGATGAGGGATGAGCGGAGCTGCGCGCAGGCCCCAGCGGCCGTATGAAAGGGAGCGGATCCCGGAGCCTGTTCCGGACCGGCTGCTTCGAGCACTGTCGCGGCCTGATCGTTGTTTGCCTGTCCCTGATCATAGGCGAGCGCCTGTTTCATTGAATCCTGCGCAATCGCATCATCCATATCCATACGCATCTGGAGAGTCGGACTCACCTGTGTCGCCGCTGGTACGGAGCCGTAGACTTGCGTGTAGAGAGAGCCAAGCTGTCCCATGCTGGTTACTGCCCGGCTCAACATGGCTTGTTCAAACGATTGCGGTGCCGCGAGCGTGGCGCTGTGGATGGGAAGCAGCAAATCGTTCTCGAACGGGTTATGAAGGCTTGCCGAGATTGTCGTGAACAATTGCTGTGCCGTGGCGATCAGGGTTTGCGGCCAGAGGGTTTGCTGGTAAAAGGTTTGCATGTCGGATCGAATGCTGCTGATTCCGTTCAAGATCGGTTGAATGACGTGATTGATCACGTTCAACACCGCCTGAATCGCGCCAAGCAAACCGGTCCCGGCCTGAGCCTTCACCGGTACGGGTGTCATCATCAGCAGGACAAGGGTACCGATTAGCGTGAGCGCCAAACAGCGCCGCCACGATGCCGAGCTAAGGATGGAGCCAGCCAGAATTGTGAGACACAGACTCTGTAGATAAATCATTGTTTTGTCCTCAACGCAACCGCCGCCTGCACCTCTCCCGTTTGTTCCTCCGGTAACGGCGGCGCCTCTGCCAAACCATGGGGAAATTTCGCCGCGAGTTCGCGGTAAGAGTCAATCAAGGGCTGATTGGAACGTTGTGACAAGAACCAGGTGCGGTAATTCCGTTCGCGTCCAAAGGTCGTGCAAATCCAATATTCAAGAGGCGAAGACAGCACGCGAACCAGCTGGGTGGTATCCGCACTATCGCCCGAGATCAGCAGCATTTCAGACTGATGGCCTTTCCGTACAGCACCAAGTCCCTTTAGGTGCCCGAGCACAACCTCGTTGAGGTCGAGCTTCTCACGGAGTTGCGATGGATCTCCGGGTTTCTTCCCTAGCAGCTTTGTGTGCGCATTCCGGAGCACACCCGCCCCATGGAGGCGCGGTTCCGTGGGAGTTCCCACGAAATCTTCTAACGTCTGGCTGATACCCAGGACGGCCGAGTTTCGTTTACGCGCTGTGCGAAACAGTTGCACGACTTCGGTTGCCAGAACGGGGGAATCGAGAAGCGCCCAACACTCATCGAGCGCGGTCACCGAGGGTCGGCCGGTTCGCCCTGAAGCCCGCTCGCCGATGGCGTTCGCGATGATGAGACTATAAGCAGTTTCGAGCTTGGAATCGCTGGCCAGTTTTTCGATATTGAAATACATCCAGTCGGCGTCGAGGCCCGGTGTGGTAGGACGGTCCATCAGATTGCTGTAGATACCTTTCTCGCCAACCCACTGCGACAATTTGAACGCCGCGACCCTGGCTTCGGCCATCGCCTGCTCGAGGCCTTCGTCGTCGCGATAGTTGGTCAGTTCGTCGACGAGATCGGAAAAGATCGGAGTCGGATTCTCGAACGCAAGCTTCTTCCGCGCATAGACACGTCCGATCGCATTCGTCAACACGGCATCGAGTACAGTCGCATCTGAGCGACCGCTTTCGCCGATCATGTGACGCGTGAGATTTGCGAGGAACTTGACCTTGTCCTTGGAGGGGTCGCTTTCGCCCGGAGGCAGATCCCAGGGATTGAGAGCGATCGCACCATCAAGATCTACGGTAAGGCACATGCCGCCCATGATCTCGACCAGCGGCGCGTATGAATCGCCACGCTCGATGATCGAAATCTGCATGCCCAGCCGGCTCAGGCTGATGAGCATCTGCATCACAACGAACGTTTTGCCGCCGCCCGAGGTGGCGATGACCAGCATGTTTGAATTTTCGAGCGTTGGATCGAAGGGAGAATACGGCAACAGAAACTTTTCACGCGTTTCGAACAGGAATGCGGGAGTCTGGACCGTTCCGCGCCATGGGATTTCCGTAGGCAACAGATCCGCCGCATGGAGCGTGAGGCACTCATTCTCGCGATAGTTTCTTTCTGACATCGCCGGCAGCCCATGTATGAAGAGCCTGCGTTGTGCCAATCCTTCCTCGAGCGGCGTGGCCCCATCCATGCGGCTGATCGCATGCATCAGTCTCTGGCGGCGATCGGCCAGGATTCGCTGCGCCTGTTCGATCTGCCTTGTGCCGTGCGCCGGTTCCGAGGTTCTCGTGGCCGCGATAAACGATACCTCCGCGACTTTCAACGAACTCCGGACGACCTGCCGGAGAATCTCCTGCAATTGCCGCTGCGCCTCTTCGGCCTCCACGTTCCGCCGGTAGTTGCCATCGAAGTCCTTCTGCGCGGCCTCCATTTTGCGAATGCGCAGCTTATACGTGCGTCGAATCCGTTCCTGATCCGGAATCACGGCTTCCACGTTCACGACGACAGGAAAATCGAGCGTCATCAGTTCGCGCATGATGCCCGGATAGGTGCCATCCGGGAGATCCCGCATCGACACAAATGTGTACAGGAGACCGCCGACTTTCAAATAGTCGTCCTGTTCATCCTCGATGCTGGTTGTCACGATCTGACTGCGCACGCTTTTCTGCTGCAACGCGTAGCGTCGATACGGCCGTGGATCCATCAGCATCGGATTCATCGCCTCCTGCGCCTCCCGGAACATCTCCTCATCCGACAGCCGGCGGGGCGCGAGACCGCTCGACGCCAGCGTAGTCTCAATTCCGGAGAGCAACGAGTTGAATTCCGCGAGCAGAGCTTCGTGCTCTCGACGGGTCCGCTCAATGCACTTATCGAAGGAGAGACTAAACCGGGAAGCGTCGACCGGTTCCTTGAAACTCATCCGCACTTCGAAGCCCGATTTTCTGTGATATTCGACTGGATCGAACGCGAAGTACACGCGCAGCTTGCGATCGAGATAATTTCCGGCCTCGTCCCGTTCCCGCCAAAGCATAAGCCGCTCCAAATCGAGTTCCCGTACGATTGCATGCCTGGACCGCATCTGATCCCGGTAATGGTCGATTAAAGCGTCGACACCCTCTCGCGTCTCGTAGCGCATCTGCATCCGGATGGCACGCTCTGGCAGCGATCGAACCAGTGTCTCCAGTGCGCTCTTGGTATCGTTTCGCGTCTTGTCGTCGTGGTAATGCCCGTTCAGTCCAACCAACTCGTAGCCCGCAACAAAATGTCCGTTTGTGCGTACAACGACGTTGTCCAGGTACTCCCGTAAGGGCAACAGTTCACACAACGCCGGGTGATGCGACGATCGTTCGTGTTCTTCTAAGGTTATCGGCATGCCATTCTTCCTCAATCCCCCTCCGCTTCCGGCCGCCTCCCACTACTGAGGTAATCGGCCTTGAGCACGTTGTCCGGCTCGGCTCCGCAATACAGATGAGGCTTGACGTGAAAGATCAGCCAGTCTCGCAGGTACCCTCGTGGCTTGCCGTACTGAAATGCAATGAGCATGGGCACGCTCAGCAGGGGCACCCCGTACTGCACGACAAAGTTCATGGGGATTCCGAACAGTTCACGGTGCACCATACCTCCCACGAAGTAGCCCACAAACATGAGGAACACGATAATGATGCAATGCTCGAACTCCAGCCCGAAGAACGTGGGGCGAGTCCGGAGATTACGTGGTACGGGCGTCCGGTTCAGTTCCATTTAGGTGATGCCTCCCGTACCCGCCTGGACGAAATGCTCGAGCAGTCGCGTCATCGAAGACACGCATAGGCAGCCCATCGCGCT
Organism: Bryobacteraceae bacterium; assembly: GCA_049585195.1. GTDB lineage: Bacteria > Acidobacteriota > Terriglobia > Bryobacterales > Bryobacteraceae > KBS-96. The sequence goes on from JBAUZG010000058.1 coordinate 14,774, forward strand.
GATGAGTCGGTGCAGAAAATGCCCCGTGCGTCCTAACACGGAGCGGGTCATCACATTTGCAATCGCCATCGCAAACTGCAAGCCAGCGTAAACCGGAAGAAGCACGTTCGCAAACCAATTCACCAGGTTGAGCAAGGCGTTCCAATACAGATTCGGGTCATTGTAGGCAAGCTGTGAAGAGAACTTCTCGAACGTTCGCAGCAACCCGCTGACCGCGAGCGCTGCGAAAGCGGACCAGGTCAGGTGCGTAACTTCGCGATTTCGGCCGTAGTTCCACACGGCGACGGCCAGCATGAGTCCCGCCAGGGTCGGCAAAATTACGTTCCCCAACCAGTTCACGAGGTTCAGGAACCCGGCATCAAACGGCGCGTTATTTGGCAAGCGAAGCTCCTTCCTTTGCGATCTCCGAAAAACCAAGAGAGGCCCAACCCTCAACCCGACCGGCAAAGGAGGCGAAAGCGCCTTCGAGGGCACCGGGTTGACAGAGGGCAAATAGTAGAATGCCCACTGCTAGCATCCACAGCACCGCAGCTCGTCGCGACTGAGTCGTGCACCACCACCACCCCGCTGCCATCATCGTGATCGAAGCCAACCAGTACGCCATCGCAGCTCTACATCATGCTCTGGACGAGCTTCCAAATCGAAGTCACTGATAAGAACCCCAGCGCCGAAAACACCAGGTGCCCAAATGCCCGCCGCGTCGCAAAACAAAGAATGGCGCCGATCAGCGCGAGCGCGGCAGCAGTCGGAAAGATTCTCCCCGCCACGTAGTCCCAAATACTGTCGAGCACGTCGGCAGTTGCGAATTGTGATCCGCTGTTATAACTCTGAAGCACACTCAGTGTGGTTGGAATCGAAAGCAAAAACAGAGCCGCCAGAATCGAAGCTAACGGATTCTGACCGGATGCTCCATCGATTACTGCTTTCAGTACACACGCCGCGGCCAGGACAGGAATGATGCGGCCTACCACCAATTGTGTGACGAAGTTTTGCAGGTCCTGCTGAAACATGGACAAGTAGGTGGTTGAAACACCACTAGCCGTCGTCGTGCCGATCCCAAGATTGGAGAACCAGAGCAGAATTTGTGGCAGCGTAATCAGCACCACCGCCCAAAACAACCACTTCATGAAACCGCCGCCGAGCGCAAAGTTCAGTCCGCCTTCGCGCCGCAAGGCAACCGCCGCAAGGATCAGTGCAATTACCGCCGCGTACGGCCCCAGGTTCGCGAGCAGCGCTGCCAAGTCGAGTAATAGTCGTGGTGTGGCCATAAGAAACTCAAAAAAAGAGGAGACCGAAGAAACAGCTCACGATGTGGTCTCCCCTGCAATTCAAGAGAGGACCTTACGTAATTCCGGCCGTTCCCTGCGTAATCCAGTTCTCGGCCAGCCGCGTGATTGCCGAAACCGCCAGGAGTGCCGTGCCGCCGAATGCCCACCGGCCGAAGCCCCGGCCGCTTAGCCAGTGCGCGACCGAAACACCGAGTGCCAATGCACCGCCAACGGGGGCAATGACGTTGCAGAACCAATTCACGATGTTGAGAAAGCCACCTTCGACCTGGGTGGCTTGTTGCCCCTGCACGGCCGCGTTGAAGGCAGGCGCCGTCCCGAGGTTTTGTGCCATAACCGTCGCCTGCGCCACGACCAACACCATCAAAATGGCGAGCGTGATGCCGGCGAATTTCCAGGCTCCGTTCCTCCGTATCTTCTGGAGGAGCGGAGCCGCGCCCGAAGTTTTCATGTGATTCACCTCTGTGCTGCTCTCAGGAGCAGACACATAGAGGGATTTACAGAAAAAGTGGCAGGGTCGTCAAAACGTCCGCGACCGGACTTAGAACGAAATGCTTTGTGCCCACTCGGGCTTCACCCGTGTGATGGCACGTGAAAAATCTGCAAGCGTCAACGGGGGCAACTCGTTTGAGCCCTCCGGAATGCGCAACGCCGCAGAACGCTTGGCGGCATTACAGATTGCTTCAATATCTCCCTGGGCCAGGCCCTCGATCGCCGCGTCGATGCGACCTAAGTCCACAGTGAGCTTCGTTTGCGCGAGATACCGGTCCAGTAAGCGAAGCCGGCTTTCGCGTCCCGGCAAGCCCACTTCGAATTTTTCACTGAATCGACCGCCTCGCAGCACGCGCGGGTCGATGTCCTCTGCCTGATTGGTAGCCGCAATGAGAAACACGCGGTGCTCGGGCCGGAGATTGCTGATCTCAATCAGGAGTTGCTCCGTTACTTGGCGATCATGAGTGTTTTGTATCGCTGTGGGCCGAGGCGTCAGGCCGTCCAGTTCGTCAATGAAGATGATCGAAGGCGCATTTTCCTTGGCGCGCGAAAACAGCTGCTGAACCTGCTTGACCGAACCGCCGGCCACGCCCCCAAGGACGTCAGCGGCGGTTATGGGATAGAAGCTCCGCTTCACTTGCGTCGCAATCAGCCGCGCAATCATCGTCTTGCCTGTACCCGGTGGGCCTACGAGTAACAGCCCGGTCGGTACGCTTCCGGCACCGAATTCGAATCCATTGAGTTGCCGGACCAGAAGACGTATCTCTTGCTCCAGTTCCGGTTCGATCACGATATCGTTCCACTGAACCGCCTCGACAAGCGGGCGATCCTTGCCGCCAGAATCCTGGAGCGCACGCTCCAGATCCCCGGGCATAATCTTGCGCCTTCCTTCGGCAGCGAATGCCGCCGCGCGGTCGACCAGATTGCCCAGCTTCGCCGCGCCATAGCCCGGCGTTTGGCGGGCGAAAGAACGCAGATCGAATAGCTGCCAGGGTTTCGAGCCCAACTGCGCGCGAAGAATCTGTTCGCGCCCACCCTCGTCAGGAAGGTCAACCCGGATTTTCGCGTCGAACCTGCCATCTCGGATCAGTGCCGGGTCGAGATTCTCGATCAGGTTCGTCGATGCCATCAGCACCAATCCCGGCACATCCCTACACTGATCGATGCTCTGCATCAGCTGAATCGAGTGATTGTTGTATCCGCGACCAAATGCCGCGCCAGGATTGGACCCGGAGCCTCGTCGAGTCCCGAGCGAATCAATTTCGTCGATAAACAGCAGGGCAGGCGTTTGAGATCGCGCTGAAGCGAATGCATCCCGAATCGTGCGCTCCGTAGAGCCAACCCACATATCCAATAGCTGGGTTGGCGAGACCGAAACAAAGTTCAACCCGAATTCGCCTGCAGTCGCTTCCGCGAGAAAGGTCTTGCCGCTTCCTTCCGGCCCAAACAACAGGATCCCGTTCCGAACAACGCCATACTCTCGATATTTCTCAGGATTCAGCCGGTTCACAACCACCTGCCGGATCTGCTCTTTTGCCTCTGCCTGGCCACCCACATGACCAAAAGTGAATCTGGCTTTGACGGCAGAATTGCGGACAGGAGCATCCGAATTCAACGCCGGATACTTCTCCGGCTTTGACCTTCGGCGGCTCCCTGCGCCGAACAGAGCGCGCTTCACTTCGTACGCGCAAATCGCAACACCGAACATCCCGAGCGCTAAGGCGGCGAGTCCTGTATGCGGGACGCCTAGATATCGGGCAAGCCCCCAGAACATTGACCATTGCAGGAATTGAATCCAGGAGAACAGAAGCAGAATCGGAATGGCGACCGCGATTGGTTTCCTGACAAGCGGTCCCGCCGTCGCAAGCGGTCCCGTGAGTGCCAGCCAGCAGGCTAAGGCGAGCCCAGCGGCCGCCGGCCAGTAGCCGAGCAGTACTACGGCCAGCGACTGGTCCGTGCGCGAGCCACCGTGAAGGACCGACTGCAACGACCAATCGATTAAACAACCGAGTACCAGCGTTGCCGAGAGGGTCCACAGGATCGTCCTCCGCTCCTTTGGCTGCAGCGAAAAAGGGCTCCAGGATCCGGACATCATGGCAACTTTCTCTGCCAATTATCGTATCCGTTCGCCAGATCCTGCAACGGATTTGCCCGAAACCAGACAGCAATTGGGGACGATTTTGGCCTAATTATCGGGGCGGTGGTGCGGGAGAATCAGTCGATTGCGGGGAGGTCGGTGCGTTCGCTCCTGGAGCTGTCTGTTGCTGCGGCGAGTATTTCTGGAGTTCCTGTTTGAGTTGCATCAATTCCTGCAATTCGAGCGCAGCCGGCATCGGGCCCGTCGCCTGGTTCGATGCAGCCGTATTGGATTCGGGGCTTTGGCGCCGCCGGTCCTCGTCACCCGAAAGGACGATGTAGATGCGGGTTTTACCTGGCACCGTCACCACGATATTCGATCGGTAGGCGAGGTCGTTGAACTGCTGTTCTCCCGCCATCGCCACATTCTGCGCCAACCTCTCCCGTAATAACGTTTCTTGCGAAATGGGAGCGTTTAACGAATTCCCCGTTCCTGCAAACTGCGCTGCCATCGTTCCCACGCCTGTGACGGCGCGAACCAGAAATTTCTTGCCGCTATTCTTGCCTGTTACCACGCCTTTGATCGGCTTGAAATCGAGATCCATGGCATTCGCCTCGATCGGGACCGTCGTCTCGTCAGGAAATTGAATGCGATAGAAACGGATCCCCACAAAACCGTTCTCATTGGCACTCGCAAGCTTTCCAAACGCTCTGGATCCCGCAGGAATCACGACAGCACCATCTTTGATGTAGTTGTACTCAATGGCAGCAATTACCGGCGACTGGATCGCACTGGATACGGGGGTTTCGAGCCTGGCTATTAGTCGGCTGCCTGGCGGCAAGATCTCGAGCGGAGCGGCTTCCTGTCTGGCGATGGCTGATGTGATGGGGGCCGGCGAGTCCGAAGTCCGTATAAAGACGAGCGAGGACTTTGCCAACGACGGCTTCGGCACTGCTTGCGGTGGAGCCGCAGCCGGAGGCGGTGCGGCGTCGAAGTGGATCCGATTTAAGGCATATTTGTCGCCTCCATCTTTGATAGCCGGAGTAGGCGCGGGTGGCGGCGCTTTCGGTCTGTGGCTCATCCCGCTGATGTCGTCCTCACTCACCGTGTCATCACCACCATTGGAGTGCCCTTCGGCGTTGTTAATCGGCACGACACTCTTGGTCGTGCTATCCGAATTTTGAGGACGCCCAAGATTGGGCTTGCGCGAATCGCGCCGGACTAGCCTCTCGGGTGAGGAGAAAACAAACAGGAATGCGAGCGCCAGTAAGAGCACTCCAAGTGACAGGCCGACGAAAGTCCGGCTTCGATCCTGCGTCTTCTGCTTTCGCGTGCTCGCGGCCGGGCGCGCCTGGAACGAAGTTGCCAGTTTTCGGAGAGCGCCCGAAATACCTTTCGGCTGCTCTTCTTCTAATTCGTGTTCTAATTCGTGATCGTCCTCAGGCTCATGGCCTTCACCGGAATCCCCACTCGGAACCGGTGGGCTGGGTGGCATTTCGCGTCGGTCTTCCTCATTGTTCTGCATACGCAACCCCTCCTCGAGTACTCGAAATACCAAACCCGATCGGAGCTAGTGCCGGGCGATCTACCGCAGCACTTTCCGCCATTTGCAGGAACAGCATCTGTCTTTCGAGCTTCCAGGCAGGTCGCTCGAAGACAACCACTCCATCTGCGCGCCCGCCCGGAGCCACTCGTCGCAGGCTTAACCGGTAGTCATCGATCGTCAGTTGTTCTGCTGTTTCCCAATGGCCCTTCTTGTCCTGTCCTCCCAGCTGCACCTGCGGTGGCAAGAGTTCAACGGCCTTTTTCGAGGGATTCGTGATCGCGAATAGCACAACCACCTTGTCTCCACCGTCGATCACTTCGGAAACGCCGGCCTTGATGAGCGGTTCCGACGGAATCTTGCCCGGTTTTTGGCCATAGAGCTGGGGTAAGGGTGCCGTCCGCTGGCGGGCAAGCAACTGGTCCAAAGCGTCGTTTCCGTTTCGATCGGTTGGGGCATCATTGAGCCGAATGCTCGAGCTTCGAGTTCTGAAATCCGTGGGCTCTACCTTCGTCTGCGATCCGTTGTGGAGCGCGGCTGGTCGAGTACCCGAAGCGACCTCCACAGACTCCGGAATCACGGCATCGGGAACAGTAGAGTCCTCGACTAGAAAGCTGCTTGTCCCATTGCGTTGCCTATCCAGGTTCAGCACGACATCGATACCTCGCCCGGAAGCGTTGCCATCACTTTTGAGCAGAACGGTGACGGTGTGCCCTTTCACTGTCGTGATGATCAGATCGCTTTCCACACGATCCCATGTTGTGGGTTTTACAAAAACGAGTTGCGGTTCTTTATCGGAATGTTCCGCTAGGAAGCGCTCCGGATCGCCGACTACAACAGAACTGACCGTTTCCCCCACGCGGATGACGGTTGAAAAGTCAGGGGCAAGGCGCAAGGTTTTGACCGTGTTCGAAACGGAAGACAGCGCGGACCCGGAAATACCGGGCTCTGCCGGAGAGACCGGTTTGTCCGCCGAGGACGTGATAGAGGAGCCGCCCTTGGTCGCGACCGGCGGCGATGTTGGATTGTTCGTATTCGAGACCTGCTGGCCGTAAACAAACGAACCCAAGAGCCAAAACGCGAGGCAACAACAAGGTTTGTTTGTCACTCGGCTCTCCTTCTCAGCTCCTCGCGGTACCGTGCTGCAACAGCTTGCACGTACTCGAAAACGGGACGATCGGCGTATGCTAGGCCACGAGCGCGAATGCGGCGTGAGCCGGCGTAGTAGGCGGCCACACTTAGCCGCAAATCTCCGTGAAATTCGTCGAGCAACGATCGGAGATAAGCGACACCGCCCCGGATGTTTTCGTGGATCCAGAATGGATGTCTCGTGCCGTACTCCCGGGCTGTCGCGGGCATCAACTGCATCAGCCCGATCGCTCCTTTGTTCGACACCGCACCGGGCTGCCAGCGGGATTCGACATCGATGATTGCTCGGACCAGGTCGATCTGTACACCGTATTTCGACGCATACAAATCAGCACAGCGTTCTTCGTAATTCCTCGGATCGAGTTCGCCGGCGACGTTGCAGGCCGCGGCGAGTAAAAGAACTAAGAGAATTCGTGTCATACGGCGACCGTGGAAGCAACAAGCGCTTCCCGTTCCTCTGGTTCCAGCTGCGCCGCATGCTGTTTTGCGTTGGCCACTAGAAATTTGAATCCCTCGCGCAAGAGCATCCGCTTCCGATCCGGATGGGTTTTCGCGAGCAAGGGAAGCAGCACATCGCGCAGGCCGGCGGACAACTCCCCGATATCGAGAATGTGCAGTCCTTCGGCAACATCCAGGATTTCAGCAATGGACGGCGGCTTTTCGAGGCTGTACCCACGCAATGCCTTCGCCAAGCCTGCTAGTTCGCTCCGTAGCCGCTCGTTTCGGCCTTGGCTCTTCAGTTGCAGGATGCGCCGCTCCGATTCGATGGTCGGATTCTCGAATCGCAGATACATGCTCCGGCGGCGCAGAGGATCTCCGATACGGCGTACTGCATTGGACGTCATCACCACGAACGGGATGGACTTATGCTGGATCGTCCCCAGCTTCGGAACAGAGACTTGCCACTCCGAGAGGACCTCCAGGATCAGCGCTTCGAATCCCTCGCTGACCTTATCGATTTCATCAAGAAGAAGCACTGCCGGCTCTTCCGTCAGAATCGACTCGAGAACGGGACCGGCGGAAAAGAATTCAATCGTATGCAGTCTCGCCTTCAATTCACTCCAATTCGTCGGCTGAGACGGGTCGCGCAGCGATAGATACAGTCGCTGCAGCGCCTCGTCGAACCTGCCGATCGCCTTCTCCTCCGTGATGCCCTCGTAGCACTGCAAGCGGATCAATCGCGTGTTGGCGGCGAGCGCCACGACCCGCGCCAGTTCGGTCTTGCCCGCGCCGGGAGGCCCCTCGACCAACAGCGGCTTCTTCAGGCGTGCTGCCAGCAGGACATGCTGTAACGTCACATCGTCGGCCAGATACTTCGACGCGAGAAAGCACTTCCGGAGCTGGTCGATCGATTCAAACACCGCGGCCTCAATGCGAATCCTGTCAGAACAGACAGAAAAAACCAAATATTCCGGATGAAGACGAAGGCGATCTTATTCAACTGAGAAACAGATACAGGGACTTAACTACTCGGAAAATAGCAGGATCAAAGATCAATGGGCGCGAAATACCGATCAATTACAGGGGGCGCGCCGGCTTACGCACTGCACCACGGTTCTCACTGCGGAACCATCTATCGCACGACGCCAAGGTTCTCACTGTCGTGCCAGCGGGCACGGCGGATGACCGCCGACCGCACGACGCCACGTTTCTCACTCCAGAGCCAATGAGCGCGCCAGTAGACCAATCGACGCGTTGCGTCATCTTTGTCACCGTTGATCCAAATTGCGCACGCGTAGCCCGCTTGCGCATTACACCGCTTTTCTCACTGGTGATCCAAGCCACGCGCGCGTGGCCGCTCCTGGAAAACAAGCTGGGAGCAACTTGTCGCTGTTATTTGGTCTGAATCGTCAAATCCTGCCAGTCGCCGAAGGGCTTGTGTCGCACTCTTGCACGATAGCTGCCGGGTGGGAGCCCACTGAAATCAACATCAGTTATGAAGGTCGTAAGCCCTCTTGCGATCGACGCGTGGCCCACGCGGGCGATCAAGATCTCGCCCTTCGTCCCCAAGACCTGGAAATCGTACTCGCCTCCCTCGCTGCCTCGCGGGAGCGAGACGGTCAGTGTAAGACGTTCGCGCGGATACGTTTGAATACCGGGGACCACGCCGGACTCGCCGGAGGGCGCGCCCCGCAGGATGCTGCCGGTCGCGAAGTTCATGATGGCCGCATGGGCCTGTTCAAGCTCATTGATTCTTAACTTGCGCTGATGAACCGCAAGCGGAATGCAAATGCCGATTATCAGTGCTGCAGCTATGGCAGATAGGAGCCACTTGTTGGACCAGAACCTTTTCTTTCCACGGTGACCCCGAAGATTCAGCATTTCCTTGAGACATGGGGAACACTGGGAAACGTGCTCGTGCGCGCGGTGATCCCAGGGCCGTCGCAGCGCCGCCATTTCCGCTAAGGTCGCTGCCCCGGGGCATCCCACTCTCTCGGGATTTGGATGAGCAGTTAGCGCAGCTTGCTGTACCAGGCGATGGATCTCGCGGAGTTCCTGATCCGACAATTCCTCTTGCATTTAGCCTACGCCATTATGACGGACTAATTTTGCCAGTCGCTGTCTCAACCTGCGAAGATTCTGGTCGAGAGTATTCCGGCGATATCCGAGCAATTTGGCGAGATCCTTTCTCGGCATGGAGAGTTCTTCCTGAGTCAACTCCTTCAGCCGGCTAGCAAACGCTCCCAAGTCCGGGGGCAGCTTGGCGAGGAGTACTGTGAGTTCCTCAGCAACCTTTGTCTCAAATGGGAGACTGCGTGGATCCACTATTTCGCGCGCGGCATCTTGTCTTACCAAGTGCTCTTCGCGCCGGCAGACTGCGCGACGTTCGTCACGCACTGCATCTCGAAGGAATTCTCTTACCAGTCGATCGATCTCAGATTCCGATGCCTCGGCAAGGCCCCCCTGTTTCTTTTCCAGACGCCGTGCAATCTTTTCGAAGAAATCGTACGACGTGTAATCGCGCCCCAGTTGCTGCCGAACGAACGGCTCCGACTGAGGCCAAATCCGTTCGAGCGATTCGCTCAGGATTTGCAAGACCTGACCATTCGAAAGCGAACGGCGGTCAGGTTCCTCTTCAAATAATTCCGCAGTGCCTTCGGCTGGCATAAAATCCCTTAACCGTTGAGCGTTCGGTCCGCGTATTATAACGGCGGGTTTCGAATGCGACCATCATGGATGTCGGCCTCCGGCTGCCCGACACGTAAGTGCGCAAATCCGGGCGCCGGGGCAAAAGCTGGTTCTAGAGTCCTCACTTCTTCACCGATCTGGCGGATCCGGTCGATTCCGGAGTTGCCCAGAAACCTCGCGCATTCCCGCAAGTACGGGATTTTGTCTGGATGGAACCCCATCAGCCGCGTGATTGTCGCATCGGCGGCTACGGGATCGTCCGCAAGTATGATCCGCTGCATCTCCCGCGCAGTCCCCAATAACGGCCCATTCCCCTCCATGGCTGTAATCCCATCCGCCACGACAAAATGAACCGGTACCGTAGCGGCCACTTCGACAATTGCATTGTCAATACCGCGCCAATGGAGAATGTTCTTAGGCCACCCGTACGCAATGCCCGGAACTACCCCGAATAGGTTTTTGAGCGACAGTGTGACACCGGCCCAGTGATGGGTCTTTACCTTCGGCATGGAAACAACAAAGTCGGATTGGAATAGGGTACGCGGGAGATGAAGTGTTTTCATTCCCGTATACCGTGCACCAACCGGACACTCAACCAGGACGTCTCGGTTCAGATCGACGAAATCCAGTCTGCAATCTTCTAGAGCGCGCGCTGTGCCACTCTCTTCGAGGATGAGCCGGGTGTCCCGCTCGTTTCCTGGCCCCTCACCTACCATGACCGAGGCCGCATTGAGCCGACGAAATGCGATCGCGGTCGCAGCAATGATGGCGGGATGGGTATTGATTGGATGATTGGCGTTTGATTCAACCAGGTTCGGCTTGAGCAAAACGCGCTTTCCTTTTACGTCCAGCCCGAAGGATTTGATTCCGTCAAGAAGAATCGTTTCCAGATCCGCGTCATAGCGCGCCGCTTTCAGAACCGCTACACGCGATTCCCGCGCCCGGCGATCACTCAAGGTGTTCTTTGAGCACCGGTTCATTCCGAGCGAGCAGGCCACACCCATCGTAGACATGACAAACTCCCTGCGATCAGGATTCATCGGGCATCACAAATGGAAGGAGAGTCTGGCCGGTCTGAAGAGCCAGAAGGGTTCCTGCCATTTCAAGAGGCGAGAGTCGCATCAGCTTCGCTGCCAGATCGGCCAAGTGAATTTTCAGGTTATCTACATCCAGCCCATAGCTAAATAGAGAGAGAATGGCCCACGAGAGGCTCCATGGTGTTGGGCACGTCGCAGCCTCCCGGCGAAGCCATTGGATACTGCTTTCAATCAAGCGTGTCGGCGGCGATATGCCTCGCAATCCCAGAAGAGCAATTGCTGTCGGTTCCATGCGAGGCGAGAGAGCCACACGGTCTACGACTCCGTTGCCGGCATTCCATCCGCCCTGGAGACAGCCGCGGTCAAGCGCCATGCTTACGGCAGGCCGGAGACGCCGAACTGCTTCCGGAGGCCTTTGGCAAGCCGTGGACAACCTGATTGCCATGATTGCAAAAGAGGTAGGAATCACCCAGCTGAGGGTGCCCTCTGTCCAAGGCCAGCCGTAATAAGCGGGATTGAAATGAACGCGGCGGTCCAAGCAACGAAATCGAAGTTTCACCCAGAAGCCTGACTCACGTCCAGCATGCAATAGCAGCCATTGAAGAGCTCTTGCCAAACAGTCCTGGCGGGCCTCGAGCGCCAATGCAATCATTGCCAGGCTCGTGCTCCAGCACGAGGCGGGGAGCGACGCCCTCGGACGCCATGCACCGGTCTTTTCTTGTGCGTTGTATAACCACTCCCGGAGCCTCTGCGCGTCTCGCGGGTTGCTGTTATTGAGGGCTATAGCCGACAGGGCGATCATCTCCGTATCGGCTTCTCTTGATTCCGGAGATCCGCCCATATCAAACAAACACTTCGAAAGGTTGCTGGATAATTCGGCTATTCGATCTTCATACACATTTTGGTTGTACTGTGAGAATCCGATGAGAACCAAAATGTCCCGCATCTTCGAAGCCGGCTTGCAGAAACACAGCGACAGTCTTCTCTTCTACGCGTCTACGCCACTTCCGCGATCGCCTTCTCGAGCGCTGGATCGCGCCCCGCACGCAAGCTCTCCAGATCTGGATGTACTTCCGTGTCGGGAGACACGCCTACACCCTCAATGACTCGATCAGTTGCCGTGTACCAGCCGACGAGCGGGATTCTCAACCGAAATTCACCGCCCACCCGGAAGTTTGCAGCTCCTAGAGTTTCGCCTGGTGTTTTCGTTCCAATAATGCGGGCCAGTCGCTGCTCCTGCGCAAAAGCCGCAACCATTTCTGCGCCGCTGCGCGTGTACTCGTCAACGAGAATCGCGATCCTGCCATGAAACCGCTGGTGTCCTAGTCCTTCGGTAACAAGCTTGATCGAGCGATCCTTATCGACAAATTTGAACTTCAGCGCCATGCTCCACAACGCCGGTTTCGTTCCCGGAATACGCCCGATCGTGGTCAGTTCGTCCGGGCGTTTTTTTGTATCTCGCGCCGTTCTCGTGAGGCTATATCCAACCGGTATTCGCTGCGGCGTCAAATAACTCATCAAACGCAACGAACCCAAGCCACCGCCGCAATTTCCGCGCAGATCGATAATCAATCGATCCGCCTGCTGTCGGGTCAATTCCGAGATCGCATGCGAAACCGACTGCGCGAAGTCGTATCCGATTATTCCGGGAAAAGAAGCAACACCCAAGAGACCCGTACCTGAAGCGACAAGCTTTGTGGTAAGAGCAGTTGGCTCGACCATCGGAGGGCGATTCTTGGGCCCCGCGGCCGGAAGGGTAATGTCGACAGAACGTCGGGTGCGTGCATCTCTCTCGAGCAGACCTAATTTGTAGGATCGCCCCAGGCGGAAGGTTGGAGCTTCCGCTACGGGCTGATCATCGACCGTCAGCAGCGCTTCGCCAGACCGGATACCGACACGGTCCGCCAGACCGCTTGCCAGCACATGGCGAAAGACCCAAAGATCTTCAAACCGAGACAAAATTGCGTTCAGGCCGAATTGGGCCGTGAGCGGTCGCCCCGCCCCATTCCAAAACGCAACGTTGCTGATTCGCAACCGCTGGAGCCAGCGATTCACGTTTGAAACAAAGCTGTCGGTCGGCGTTGAATCCACGCCTTGGCTACATTCTCTTCCGAATTCCGAGATTAGCGGGTCGAGGTCTGTCCGATACGGGTGAAACAGCTTCTCGCGTAATGTGGATTGAACCTTGTTGCAAACTTCAGTGTGTGTGATTGTGTTCGTCATTTGGTAGCTGCCAGCAAATCAATGATTGGATGGTGTTGAGGAAAGAGGCTGGATACCGTCTCCGAGGAGTAAGAATCCCGCCCAATCGTATGGCGGCGTATCGTGGCCGAACTGTCTCAGTATATCGATCTTGGCCGTTTGAAGCGCTCTCGCTTTGTCCATTCCCTGCGACAAGTGGGTATAGAAATTCTCGATGAGAGACGCGGAATACGAATCATCGACCCGCCATAATGTCGAAACGACTGAATTGGAACCCGCCATTAGGAAACTACGGGCCAGGTTCCAGCTGCCTTCCTGGCCTTGCAATCGGCCGACGCCCGTGTCACAGGCGGAGAGCACAACCAACTCCGAGTTCAAGTGAAATTGAAGAATGTCGCGAGGACCAAGGAAGGTCATGCTCGGAAAACTTCCGATTAGTAACGCAGAATCCTCGGGCCGGTCGAGGTCCACAATCGCGTGCACGGCGAAGTGGATGACCTTGTAATCCTTGAGATCCACCTGATTGAATGCCTGACTCGTGGCATGCTCTCCAATTTGCAAAGAAGAAGGATCTCCTCCGAGCAGATGAGATGCCGTCCGAACTTCTTCCGCTGAATGGGGCAGGTTGGGTAGTGAACTAAGATTGGCCGGAAATCCTTCCGCTTCTGCCCCTCTGGGGATTCTGGCTGTTGCTGACTTACTGGGGTTATCCGATCGGCTGTAGAGGACTCCACCCACGCCAAAGAAAGGGCGGGTGGCAATGGGACGCTTTCTAGTTCGGAGTAAGTATTCGCTCCCGGCAGAAGGCGTGTAGCTGATTGTCCATCGTTCTACCGCGTAAGTGCCTGACGAGTCGCTCAACGCGTCAAAGGGCAAAAGATGAAGTACGCCGTCGGGCACGATTGTCAGTTGAGAGTAATCTCCCAATTCAGGTATCGGATCGAGGAGCAGATGCTCTAGCTCTTTCGCCTTTTCGGCAGCGACCTCCTGTTTACCAATCTGATCTAGATAGGTCCGCAACGCTGTTTCGATATGCTCGCGGGAAGCCAACCGGACCAGGGAAGCGTTGGATTGAGTGATCACTAAGCAATAGGAATCCGGCGCAGCCAGTACAAACTCCAGGAGCGCTTCTTTCGGAGCCAATATGGCGCGGATCTGCCGAATTCTTACGGCCTGATTCCGGAGCTTAACGATCTCCTCGTTTGTGGCATCCGTCGTCCAACGGCTCTGCTTGGCATAAAAGAGCTGGTCTTCGAGAGCCCTACGCTGGTCGAGTGATGTCGCTTTCGCCAGCTGCAGCTTCAGATTTGTGATCTGGTCTTCCAATGCTGGATTGAGCTCTGCGACTAGTTTGCTTCGGTCACCCACGTTGCGCAGCATCTCCGTGACGATTCGGCCGCGGACCCGCTCGATCGTAGAAAATGCTTCGGCGACGTTATTCGCTTTGGCCGACAATGCGAACTCCCGTTCGTAAAGATCGCTCATCTCCGTTAGTAGAGCTTCTCTGGTTATCGCTTCCGGGGTCTGTGTCAACATTCCCTCGACATCGTCGGTTGCCCTAGCGTACAGGTCGCGAGCCTCACGAGCCCGTTTGAACGAGAGCTCCAGTTCCGCGAGACTGGCGAGTCTGCTCGGTAGCAGATACATGTCCTTGCTGTGCCCGCTTGCCTTCACCGCTTGCGCCGCTGCGTGTTCCGCCGCGCCTAGCTGTCCCGTTTGCCGATACAAATTTGTGAGTTTGTCATAGATGTCGGTCAGCAGCCGTGTTCTATTGCGCTCGGCGAGACTAACGGCTCCCGTCAAAATGCGAATTGCTTCTTCTCGATGGCCTTCCGCAACGGCCACGTCGGATGCAAATAGCTGTGCCTGTGTCCACTTCACCCAGCGGCGATCTGCTTCCCCCTCGCGCGCAGCTTGAGCGATGAGCGGCTTCGCTTCAGCAATGCGCGCCAGCCGAATCAGTGCCATGACCCCTCCGGCAACCGCCATGTACGGATAGCCTGTTTCCGGATGCTGCTTGGCCAAGTCCAACGCCTTGTCAGTATATTCAAGTGATTGCTCCGGAGTTCCGGTCAAGGCCAGGCCTGTACCGATGCCCGACAGAAATCGTATTTCGGCGCTGTAATCGCCGGTCTTACGCGCGTAAAGCAAGGCCCCGGCAGTCAACCTTCGCGCTGCTGAGTAATCGGCCTGCACAAAACGATGAAAGCCGATCTCGCCTTGGGCTCGGGATTCGAGTTGCTTATCATGGAGCTTGCGTGCCAGTTTGGCCACCTGTTCCCAATCCGCTTCTGCGGGTGCGCTATCGATTTCTGCGTCGACATCTCCCTTTGCGGCAAAACAGAACAGTTTCAACCGATCATCGCTTGCTACCAAAGGATTTTCCAGCTGTCGCCGCAGATATGCGGATAATTGACGCAAATCTGCGGTTTCCATCGTGCCTCGCAGAAAACCAATTTTGGCGTAAAGGGCATTCCGCTTATCGCCGCTGGCCTCGTACAGGCCGGCTGCTTGCGAAAAGTAGGGTACCGCAGCCGTCCAGTTGTACCGTCCTGCATAATAGTTTGCTGTAGCAAACACCGCTGTGGCGCCTGCTGTATTCTGGTCGGCACCGAGAGCCGGGATGCAATGTAATGAAATTGAAATAGTAAAGAAAGCTGGCGTTAACCTTGCAAACATCGCCATCCATTGGAGTGAAATAAAAACCTTTTTCAATAGAGCGCTAATAGACAAGGAAAGTTGCACATCATTTATTCAGACCGATTTTACGTGGGGCAGTTGGAGAGTCAGCGGGAATTCATCGCACACCGACGCATTTTGTCCCGGATCTAGAAATAAACTCGTATCGTTGATTCGGCTAGAAGGAATCGCGAGAAGGCAGTATAAACGCGAGTCATTCCGAGGCCGACACTGCGGGTGTAGCTGTGTGGCTCCGAATCTTCGGAGTACGCTTCGGGATAAAATAACAGCGGATGAGTGTGTGACGAACGAGTTAAATGAAAAGATCCCGAGACTCACCCACAATGGTTTTGAAACCTTTCCACAAGATAGCCTAAATCGCCCGTCAGCGCGCGTAGATCGCCTCCAGGTTGACCTCGTTCAGGCGATATCGGCCTTCTCAGACGGAAGTCAGGTCTTCTGGGTGACGTGAACCGGTTGGCGCGCGCAATTAGATATTGGAAACCGCATGGGGATGCCTGTGACACATATACGCGCTCGTGAAATATTTCTTCTTAGAGCTTCCCATTTTGGCCTGTTCCCCGATTCACCTCCCCTTACAAATCTTTGGTGGAGACCTCAGGAGGATTGGCGCGCCGGGCATTGACCTCCGAACGATTCCCATAGGAGTCGTGATTGTTCAATCCCTGTTTAAAGGCGAGAATTCGCGAGCAGAGCGCTCAATCTTTTTCTTCGCTAAGCCAACGCGGTCGTCCCGTCCTTGAAACTCAATAGTTAAGTACTTTCTCACAGGCCCGCCGAACATCCTCAACAGCCGGAAGCACCATCAATTCGAGATTCGCTGCCGAGGGTACGAAGGAATCCTTGGCGGCCACGCGGGTGACCGGCGCATCGAGGGCCTCGAAGCAATACTGTGCGATTCGAGCGGCTATCTCCGCACCGAAACCCATCGACAAGCTATCCTCGTGGGCAATCAAGATGCGGCTTGTCTTGCGAACGCTGTTATAGATGATTTCCTCATCGAGCGGAGCGATTGACCGCAGATCGATGACCTCTAGCGAATGGCCCTGGGACTCCAACTGGCGGGCAGCGTCAAGCGCAGCGTATACCGTGCTGCCCCACGTGACCACAGTGAGGTCCTGACCTTCCCGCCGGATGCGCCCGCGGCCGAAAGGCACCAGGTATTCCGCATCGGGCTCTTGAGTCTTCGCCTGGGGCCTGCGATACAGGCCCTTGTGTTCCAGGAAGAGCACGGGATCATCTGCCCGCGCGGCGCTCTTGATCAGCCCTTTGGCATCTTCGGCACAGCTCGGAAAAACCACACGCCAGCCGGGGATATGGGCAAAAAACGATTCAATGCATGCGGAGTGCCAGGGTCCGCCTTTAATATAGCCTCCGACGGCAACCCGCACGACAGCGGGGCAACTCCAAGCTCCGTAGCTCCTCCATCGAACGGTCGCGATCTCATCGCGCATCTGCATGAACGCCGGCCAGAGATAGTCGCCGAACTGAACCTCCACAATCGGCTTGTAACCGGCAATGGCAATGCCGCCGGCGATTCCTACAATACTCGCTTCCGCGAGAGGTGAGTTTGTCACGCGCCCGGGAAAGGCCGTTGTAAGGCCGCGCGTGACACCGAACACGCCGCCTTTCGGATCGGCGATATCCTCGCCCCACATCACGATTTTTGGATTTCGCTCCATCTCCTCGCGCAATCCATGGTTGATTGCGTCGATCAAGGTGATCTCCTGATTTGAGAGATAGCCCGGCGCAACCTGAGGGGATACAGACAGCGGGTCGCGGGCGTAGATGTGAGAGAGCAGATCGGTACCGGACGGTGCCGGATGCGTGTCGGCTTCTTCAGCGGCCCGGTCGACCTCGCCCTTAATCTGTGCTCGCATCTCTTCTATGCGCGCAGAGTCCAACCAGCCCCGCTCCGTGAGGTATTCCTCGATCTGCCGAATCGGATCCCTTTCTTCAATAGCAGCCAGCTCTTCGGCTCTGCGATACTTCTTTTGGTCGTCCGACGACGAATGGGGATCGAGACGAACCACACGTGCTTCGACAAGCGCAGGTCCGCCGTCCTGCCGCATTCGTTCGATCACGCGCGGGAGGACCTCGTACATGGGCTGAAATCGAGTGCCATCCAGATTGAACGCCGGCATCCCGAATCCTTCGGCAATGCGATGAATTTCGGACGCGGTCTGAGTGGCCTGTGGAACGCTGATCGCATAACCGTTGTTCTGGATTACAAACAGCACCGGCAGCTTTTCCCGTGCAGCCCAATTCAGTGCTTCAAAGAATTCGCCCTCGCTGGTCGCCCCCTCGCCTGAGGAGACATAAACGATCTGATCGCCTCCATCCATCTTGACGGCACGGGCCATGCCGACTGCCGGCAGATATTGGGTTCCCGTGCAGGCAGTTTGCGCTACGAGGTGAAGCTCGCGCGAGGAGAACTGCTCCGGCATATTTCGGCCGTTCGAATTCGGATCGCCCTCCCGGCTTAGCATCCCGAGGAAAATGTCCTTCAGCGGCATTCCCAGCCCAATGGCAATGGCTTTAGACCGGTAATACGTAAAGAACCAGTCGTGGCGAGGCTTGAGGAGAAGTGTGATCCCAATCTGCAGATTCTCGTGCCCTCGAGTAGATGCGTGAAACGAGCACTTGCCCTGCCGGACAAAGATCTTCATCCGCTCTTCTACATAAAAGGCGGTGAGGATCTTTTTGTAAAGATCGAGAGACAACGCTTCGGGCACGTTGTGGTCCACTTCGGCGACGTGCACCGCTGTCGACATCTTCGCCTCCGTTCCTATTCTCAGCCACTTAGGGCGAACAGTCACGATGACGGACGTCCGTACGGACGTGACGAACGAACTATTGGAAGGCGCAGCTGCTACGCCGTAGGCTGCTATTGATAGCGAGGCGGGTGGTTGCACTGGGTACTCTCGAGTCGCGAGTGGTCTATCCAGCCGGCCGTTCTGGCGCGCATAACAATCGTCCCACTCGGAATTACAAACGAACTATTGATCCACACCGCGTGTTGCGACAAAAAGAGTAACAGTGGAGATTTTTGTCCACGGAAGACTGCATCAGCCTAAATCGTTCCAACGATGCTGGAACCAATATGATCGAAACCAACATGACTCAAGCCACTGATAATGCGCCGCAGCTAGAAGAGTGGCAGAACAGGACGCTTGCGGACCTAATCCAGTGCATCGTCGCAAGGCACCACATGTATCTCCGCGAAGAATTCCCGGCCATCGAAACTCTGCTTCGCGACTCGGCTCAGAACAGAAGCGATCAACCTGCGGATAGCCTTGCCGCACTGATAAAGACTTTCCGGCAGTTTCGACGCGGGATGGAAGAACACATGAAGAAAGAGGAAGCCATTCTCTTTCCCATGATCGAGAAGATCGAAAGCGCAAGAGGTGCCGGCCGTGAGCCGCCCCGACTGCCGTTTGGTTCCATTGGGCACCCGATCGCTGTGATGGAACAGGAGCACGAACAAGCCCGGAAAGAACTGGCCGAAATCCGCACCCTCACAAGCGATTACACAACGGTTCCCACTGAGCCCGGGGAACAAGCCTCCATGCTCGAAAGGCTCAAAGCACTGGATGCCGATATGGAAATTCACTCGCGACTTGAAGACGAAGTCCTGTTTCCGCGCGCAATCGGCTTGGAACGGATTTGAATGCCGCTACGTAGAAGAACGGCTCTGCACTTACTTACTTTGACTGCGCTGTTCGGGCATGCATTCCCATGGGTTCTAGCAGCACAAACGGGATCATCGGAAACGGTTCACGCAGGTGAATCTCTCTTCCAGGGGACCACCCGATTCGCCAACGGTGGACCGGCATGCGCCGCTTGCCATAGCGTAGCCGGTCTTCCTTTCCCCAGCGGCGGCACCATGGGCCCGGATCTTACACATGAATATTCAAAAGTTGGCCTAGTCGGATTGCAGGGCTCGCTCCAGACACTGTTTTTCCCAACGATGACTCCGCTGTTCGCGAACCGGCCACTCACAACGGAAGAGCAAGCCCGCCTGCTGGCGTTTCTGAAAGATGCGGACAGCAGGTCCGCCGCGGGAGGAGACCCGGTCATCGGTTTTAGCGCGGTTGCTGTCCTTGGTTGTTTGGGGCTGCTTGCGGTGACTTGGTTTCTGGGGCGAAGGCGCCTGCGAGGCGTGCGTCACGCTCTCCTGAAACGCGCATTGCCAAGACGAGAGAGGCTTTCATGAGCTGGATTCGCGATCTGATCGATCCGCAAGCACGGTCCTGGGAAGAGTTTTACCGCAACCGCTGGCAACACGATTCCGTAATTCGGAGCACTCATGGCGTCAACTGCACCGGCGGTTGCTCGTGGATGATCTATGTCAAGAACGGCATCGTGACCTGGGAAATGCAGGCGTTGGACTATCCCTTGCTCGAACCCGGCCTGCCGCAGTACGAGCCACGCGGCTGCCCAAGAGGCATTACGTACTCGTGGTACATCTACAGCCCGCTGCGGGTGAAATATCCGTACGCGCGAGGCGTGCTGCTGGATGCGTGGCGGGAGGCGCGTGCCAAACATTCGGATCCTGTCGCTGCCTGGACCGCGCTGGTGGAGAACGAACAAACCCGCCACAACTATCAGAGCGCGCGCGGAAAGGGCGGATTCCGGCGGACGAACTGGGACGAAGTGCTCGAAATCGTTTCGGCATCCTTGCTCTATACCGCAAAGAAGTACGGGCCGGATCGTGTAGTGGGCTTCTCCCCGATACCCGCCATGTCGATGCTGAGCTACGCGGCGGGTTCACGGTTTCTGCAATTGTTTGGCGCGCCGGTGTTGAGCTTTTACGACATGTATGCGGATTTCCCGCCGGCTTCACCCGAGACCTGGGGTGAAAAGACCGATGTCGCGGAGAGCGCCGACTGGTTCAACAGCAAATACATCGTCACGGCAGGGTCCAATCTCAACATGACCCGTACGCCAGACGTGCATTTTGCGGCCGAAGCGCGCAATCACGGAGCCAAGCTGGTCGTCCTTTCCCCTGATTTCAGCGAAGTGGCGCGGTATGCCGATTGGTGGATTCCAGTGCACGCCGGCATGGATGCGGCGTTTTGGATGGCTGTGAACCACGTCATTCTGAAGGAATTTCATTCGCAAAGGAACGTACCCTATTTCACGGATTACTTGAAGCGGTACTCGGACGGCTCCTTCCTGGTGATGCTACAGAATACGGAGGACGGCTACGTGCCGGGCCGTTTTCTGCGCGCGAACCAGCTCTCGCGGTATCAGCAGTTGGAGAATGGCGACTGGAAATTTCTCGTCGGCGATGCAAAAAGCGGTGAGCCGCGGATGCCACTCGGCTCGTTGGGATTCCGCTGGCAGCGGAAGGAAGGCGAGTGGAATCTCGAGCTTAAGGATGGGCTTGACGGCGCCGAAATAGATCCGCTGCTCACGCTCCTTGAGCGGCGGGATGGTGAGGTGGCGGTGCGCTTCACGGATTTCGGCAACTCGCGCACGTTCCATCGCGGAGTGCCCGTCAAATATCTGGACACAACAGATGGTCGCGTCGCGGTTACAACCGTGTACGATCTGCTGTTAGCCGAATTCGGGGTCGCCCGGGCGCTGCCTGGTGAATATCCGGCAGACTTCAACGACGAAGAGAGCCCCTACACGCCTGCCTGGCAAGAAAGATTTACCGGAATCGGCCGCAACACGGTCATCCAATTTGCGCAGGAGTTTGCCACGACGGCAGAGAAGACCGGCGGTAAGTGCACCGTCATCATCGGCTCTGGAGTCAACCATTGGTACCACAGTAATCTGCATTATCGAGCCTCGATTACCGCCCTTATTTTGTGCGGCTGTGTCGGCGTGAATGGAGGCGGGCTCAACCATTACACGGGTCAGGAAAAATTAGTTCCCGGCGCCTCATGGTCTTCGCTCGCAATGGCGCTCGATTGGACGGCACCCCCGCGTCTGCAGAACGGCCCTTCGTACCATTATGTTCATTCAGACCAGTGGCGTTATGAACGCAGGATGGTCGAATCCCACCCGTCGACGGGTCCGTTTTCAAACGACCACACGATGAGCGCACAGGCGGACGCGGTGCGCATGGGCTGGTTGCCGTTTTATCCACAATTCAACGCGAATCCGATTGAGCTCGTGCGGCGCGCGGAACACGAAGGCGCTAAAACACAGGCCGAAATTGTTCAGTGGGTGGTCGATCACCTTCGCAACCGGCGGGTGCAGTTTGCGGTCGAAGATCCCGACGCACCGGAGAATTGGCCGAGGGTCTGGCTCATTTGGAGAGCAAATGCGATCCATTCCAGCGCCAAAGGGCAGGAGTATTTTTTCAAGCATTATCTCGGTACGCA
>JBAUZG010000059.1:0-2493 GCA_049585195.1 Bryobacteraceae bacterium
AGGAGCAATCCTTAACGCTTGAAACGGGCGACGTGCTATTTGCTTATACGGACGGAATCAGCGAAGCGATGACCGAAAGCGATGAGGAATGGGGCGAAGAGCGCATGAGGCTGGCTGCCGAAACCGCCGCCGGCCTGTCCGCCGAAGACATTTTGCGCACGGTTTTCGCGGCGGCCGACCAGTTCACGGGGTCCGCGCCCCAACACGACGATATGACGGTGCTGGTGCTGAAGGTGACTTGATGAATAACACCATCAGGCCCCTTCGGCCGCATTCGTGGGCGACTGATTCAATTCGGGCGCAACTACTTTTGCCGGAGCGACCAGCCTTCCGGAAATTATTTGCCAGAGTTGATTCACTAGCTTGGGATACCTGTTAAACCTTGCGGCAAATCGAACCAGTTGCCACGTGCACTCGATCCGGTCGCGCAAACCGAGCGGAGAACTGCAGAGAGCGCGCGTGTAACCCGCAAAGCAAGGAAACTCAGTGGGCAAAACAAGTTTTTTCGCTTTGCGCCGGCTCCACGCCTCGCGCGCATGCACCGACAAATTACATGAATTATCCGAATGCGCACGCCGGTAGAACTGGACGTCGTCTATCTCCACGAATCGCCCCATCAGGCTGAGTTGCGCCAGCATTACCTTGTCCGAACCAAAAAATTGTCCTTTCGGATAGGTGGCCAGCATTCCCGCCCTTCGAATCAGAGCGAATATTTCGAAACACCAGAACGTGCCGAGCAGGATTTCGCCGAATCGTATTGCCGCGCGCGGATTGTCCAGCCGGCGTTCACGATCGTTCGGCGATACGTTACATTCGAGACCGTTGTCAACTACCAACCGGTCTTTCAGTTCTTGCTGGCCCACCAACCGTCCCTCCGCATTGATGACGGCGCTACGGCAATGCGCCAGAATCGCGGATGGGTCGCGGTCTAGTACGTCTACCGTTCGCGCGAGATATCGCGGACCGCAGACGTCATCCGCGGCCGCCCACTTAAAATAAGCGCCGCGCGATAACTCAAATGTTCGATTGAAATTCGCCTTTGCTCCAATATTCGTGTCTTCGCGATGATACACAACGCGCTTATCGCGGACGGCGTAATCGCGGCAGATCTCCGAGGTCCGATCTGTTGAGGCATTGTCGGAAACGATCAGTTCGAGATCTTCGTATGTCTGTGTAAGGATGCCGCGGATCGCCGCCTCGACGAATCTTTCACCATTGAATACAGGAAGCCCCACGCTCACGCGTGGACTCGACGAGTTCATGCAGGCACACCTCAAGTCAGAAATCAAAAGCCACTGAGTATCCGAAATACCCACCGAGCAGAAACCAAGCGCGGGGTTGCGGCACCGGTTTTGCCTTGGCTAATGGTTCCTTGAGCTTAGAGCGCACTCCCTACACAGTCAATAACTCACATGGGTAGGAAAGTTTTAGCACTCTTGGTTTACGAATTTGCATAAAAAGGAGTGAATCTAACTGTGCGTTTGTGCAGACTTCACTTGCGTAAAACGAGTCTGCACAAAAGGCGCTGCGCTGACGCAAAGCAGATCCGGAAGCTTGAAAAAACTACTAAATCCTCAAGTACTAAATGGCTTCTTGGGAAGCCCGCAAAGTTGAGCCGACTTCGAACCGATGCGCGATTCCATCTTTCCCGCCCCTCAAAAACACCTCCCTGACTTCGCGCCAATTATTGACGCGCGGGAATCCTTTTTCATGGATATTTCGCGGCGAGGTGTAGATGATCCCTTGTCCTTCAAACCGCTGAAGCTGATAAACGTTGTCGTCAATAAGGTAATCGGCCGCGATCACTCCCTTATTGCCGCAGAAGACATAGTTATCCGGCGGGATAAACGGGAAATGACGCTGCAGCCATTCGAATTTCGGAACGAACGAGCATGGAATCTCCATCGCTGCGGTCACGATGAAGATTTCGTAGTACCCTGCGAGCTCGCGGACCACATCCTGGCTGCTTTCCATGACTTCGAGGTTCTTGAAAAAGTTCGCGTCGTCGAAGTACGAATCCAGCCGCGGCCAATATTCCGGGGACACAAGATCGGCCAAGCGCTGCCCCATGAGATTTTCCTTCGTCATATTCTGACCGAAGTCGGCGTTATACCTCGACAAATATTCCGAAAGCGAATCGGCGATCACCTCATCCATGTCGATTGCGATTCTGGCCATCTCTTTCAGACTAACGTGTCAGGGCGTAAATGGGCCGCTTTCAGAAAAATCTGGCCTTGGGCAAAGGGTGATCGAGTCTGGCGTTATACTCCGAGGACGAATGGTTCGCCGATATCTTGCCATTGATCTGGGCGCCGAAAGCGGGCGGGCGATGCTCGCGAGTCTCGCCGATCGTAAGCTGGAACTTCACGAGCTTCATCGTTTCGCAAACACTCCTGTCTCGCTCCCGACGGGTCTTTACTGGGACACGCTGAAAATTTTTCAAGAAGTGTGCGAAGGCTTGCGATTGGGCGCTTGCCACGCCGACCAACTTGA
>JBAUZG010000060.1:0-2620 GCA_049585195.1 Bryobacteraceae bacterium
GGAACAGATGAAGAAGGTCAGGTCACATCCGTGGATCGCCAAAGAAGTTCCTGTGCGGGGTTTTATTTTCGACGTGGAGACCGGTCTTATCAGGGAAGTTCAGCGGGTTTCACAGGACGCTGCTGCCTGAAGGACGGTGGCCTTCCGAGATCGATTCCGAGCGGCGACGGCCCGCAGAATGGCTGAAAGGCCGGCGGCCATCGAAACTCAAAGTATGTTTCGTGGCGTAGAATCGTGGTCGCCTCCGCAGCGCCCGACGCGATGCGACCACACCAGAGACCACACTCCGACGAATTCTGAATCCGTAGAATTTGGTCGCCAAGTTGCAGATTACATCATGGAGGAAGGTGACTAATGGAGGAGCGAGAGATTCGCACTGCGTTGAACCAGCACTGGGCGGCTTCCGCGTCCGGCGATCTGAACACGGAACACGAGATCTATGCCGACGACGCCGTCTGCGATTATCCTCAGTCCGGTGAACGGATCCTGGGCAGAAGCAATTTGCAAGCTCTGCGCAGCCATCATCCAGGCAAGCCGGCGGGATTCGAGATCAGGAGGCTCTTCGGATCCGGCGACCTGTGGATCACTGAATATACGATCGCGTACCTGGGACGGCCCAGCTACACGGTGAGCATTATGGAATTCAAGAACGGCAAGGTAGTCCACGAAACACAGTATTTTGCCGACCCATTTGATGCTCCGGCATGGCGTGCTCAATGGGTCGAGCATACGGAACACTGATGGCAACGACGCACATTCACCCGACGATCTCCGAGCTGAGCCCGACGATGCTTGGCGACCTCCAGCCACTCGCCCGGACAAGCCCCGCGCTCGCTCAGTAGTGCACGAAGAATGAAGCGCTCAGATCAAAGTGCGTCGAGTGGCCGGCTCCGCCGTCTTCACCGAGCGGAGCTCCCGGTGGACGCCGTGAAGTTGGCATGCTATTTGATTGGCAAAGTAGTGGTCCACGATGTTGCCGCGGGCAGGCTCAGCGGGCGGATCGTCGAAACGGAAGCTTATCCAATCGGCGACTCGGCAGGTCATGCGTTTCGTGGGAAGACGCCGCGCAATAGTTCCCTATTTCTCGGGCGAGGGCACGCTTACGTCTATTTCGTGTATGGGTCCTCGTTCATGCTGAACGTTACAAGCGAGGTACGCGGCATTGGCGGAGGAGCCCTCTTACGTGCGCTCGAACCGCTTGAGGGAATCGACTTGATGCAACGCTCCCGCGCCGCAACGCGCTTGATCGATTTGGCAAGCGGTCCTGGCCGGCTGACCGAAGCGATGCGAATTGATCTCAGACAAGATGGTCTGGATTTGTGCGCCGCCGGTCCGCTTTGGCTCGCAGCGACAGCGCAGAATACTGGCGCCATCGGCAAGAGCGTGCGCATTGGCCTGACCCGCAACGTCGATCGACAGTGGCGATTTTATGAGCGCGGTAATCCGTACGTGAGTGGTCCAAAGACGTTACGCGAGTAATTCGGCGGCCAACGACTGAATTCGCTGCCGACACCACCGTCGCTCATGAACCATCAGCAAGGCGGCGTCGCATTCGGCGAAACGTCAGCCGTGCTCGTCATTCGCCGACGATCATGCCGTTCCGGTGAGTCAGTGGCGAACTGGCGACACTGCACATTGACCTTGGTCGCAGCGGCTCTCACCCCGCTCACGTTTTAACGCGGGCCGGGGCGGCTAGTTCCAAGCGGCCTTTATACGGTTCCTGCAGCTCTTAAAAGCGGAAATTGCGAGTGGACCGTGATTTGCCTTTTAAAGAGCGGCTGGTACATGGATATCCACGAAGTGGCCGCTGACAGAAGGAGATCGAAGAATTCCCGGCTCGCATTACCGGCAACGTTCGCAAGTATTCCGCGCCGCATGTATTGCTCAACGATCCCCCTGGTGATTCTGATGGCTGCCATATCCGTCTTCGCTCAAAGTCCGCCGACGTCGCCCGATCGCCCATGGCACACCTCCGACGAACGGCGAATCACAAACGATGGGAAGCGTGTCCGTCAACCAGTGTTTCCCATCGAGTCCGACAAAGCCTATTCCTTGGCGGAATTGATCGATCTGGCTGAAGCCCGCAATCCCGAGACTCGTGTCGCTTGGGAAAACGCCCGCGCCCAAGGAGCGGCCCTCGGAATCGCACGCAGCGAACTATATCCGACCTTATCGGCTGTGGCGCTCTCGGGAGTGGATCGCGAGGAGATACCGCTTGGCAGCCGCTTTTACCGCCACACGGATACGGCGGTTCAGGTGTCACTAGATCTCAATTACACAATCTTTGACTTCGGGGCCCGTCGCGGCCGAATCGCCGCGGAGAGCGCGCGAGTACTGGCAGCGAACTTCGGTTTTAACGACGTTCACCGGGAACTCATCTTTCAGGTTCAGCAGGCCTATTATCGCCTGCTGAATGCGTCAGCTCAGGACACCGCCGCAAGAGCAAGTTTAGCCAATGCGGAGGCGGTCGAACAAGCCGCGGAAGAGCGACTACGTAATGGTTTGGCAACTCTGCCCGACGTTCTGGAGGCTCGCAGTGCGACCGCGCAATCGCAATATGATCTGCAGGCAGTGTTAGGCGCGGAGGAAAGCGCTCGCGGTGATTTAGCTACGGCTTTGG
>JBAUZG010000061.1:0-18125 GCA_049585195.1 Bryobacteraceae bacterium
GCCTTGTGCGTCCCTCCGGCATCTCCTTTCCAGCTTGTTTGGCGCGCTGGCCTTGATTCTCGCCGCTGTCGGCCTGTACGGTCTGATGACCTACTCGGTGAACCGGCGACCCAGTGAAGTCGGGATCCGGATGGCGTTGGGTGCGCAGCGAGGCGAGATCGCGCACATGGTGCTTCGCGAGTTGCTGCTGCTGGTAGTTATCGGCCTGGTAGTCGGTATCCCGGTTTCGATTGGCGCCTCGCGCTTCATATCGAGCGAACTATACGGGTTGAAGCCTTTCGATTCTGTCACCATTGCGGTCGCTGGGGTTACCCTCATGGCGATTGCTGCTCTCGCAGGGTATCCACCGGCGCGGCGTGCATCGCGAGTGGACCCGACGGTAGCGCTGCGGTACGAATAGACGCCTCCGAGTACCAGTACAAATCTGCCTGATACCGTTTAGAACCTCTATGCCTTTCGTACGGCCATTGCGGGTTCCTATACTGAGTCCATAACAAACGGCTGCCCGCTTTGCGGTTTGCCGGTACCGCTTCGGGGTGGAGGCGGTGTAGGTAGAACTGGAAAGCACGGAAGGACTCGGAGGTTTCATGACGAAACTATTGGCGCATGCTCGTGGTGCGCGCAGGCAGCGTGTCGCGCGCGATCGCAAGCTGGGGGGCTTGGCATGTCAACCATAGTCAGTCCCCCCGCTTCGAGCAGCCCTGCCGCGCAAACGCTTAAGACTCAGGTAGTACTTTCGCCGAAGCGGGAATTACATGCCTTAACGGGACTGCGCTTTTTCGCGGCATTCTCGGTTGTCATCTATCATTTTTGCGAACCGCTGTTTGTGAACTGGCCCAAGGCATGCGTCAATCTCGCGGCATCCGGCTATGTGGCTGTAAGCTTGTTCTTTCTTCTCTCTGGTTTTGTTCTCTCCTATAGCTATCTCGGCCGCGAGGGGAAAATGCGGGGCAGTCGGCGCGGGTTTTGGGTGGCGCGGCTGGCGCGCATTTACCCGGCCTATCTGGTCGCGTTCCTGCTGGCAGCTCCCACAAACCTTCTTTGGACGATGAGGGTGAACGCGGCGAAGGCCGCCGCGGTAAAGCTTGTGGTTGGCGGCTCGTTGGTGCTTGCGATGTTACAGGCTTGGACTCCGTGGACGGCCTGGTATTGGAATTTTCCCGCGTGGTCGATTTCGGTGGAAGCGTTCTTCTATCTTTCGTTTCCGTTTTTCGCAGCTCGCTTATCGAAATTGAAGCGAACAGCGTGCTTGGGCGTAATGGGCGCGGCCTATGTTCTATCTATTGCCCCACCTATCGCGCTGTATTGTTTTAAGCACATTACCGGGCCACCGCAGTTAGACCAGCACCTTCAAATGGCAGTCGAATTTACTCCGCTGTTCCGGCTTCCGGAATTCATCGTGGGGATGTTGCTCGGCCGGCTGTATGTGCTCGGCTATCGGTTGAAATCGGCGCATAGCCATATGATTTCCTATGGGTCGGCGACAGCGATACTGCTGATTCTTTCGTTAAGCTCTAGCATCCCTCATCCGATTCTTTCGAGCGGCCTGGCGCCTCTGTTCGGGCTTCTCGTCTTCTCTCTTGCTGACGGCGAGGGATATCTCGCGAAATTTTTGTCGCTGCCGGTACTGATACTGCTCGGTGAAGCGAGTTATGGCATTTATATTCTTCAAATCCCGGTGTCCTATGTCTTGCATACGCTTCCTCCGATCTATGAATGGAAAACATTCGGCGTGTATTCCTTTACCCTGATTGTGCTCTCGTTGTTGTCGTTGAAGTACGTGGAAACGCCGCTACGCGGGCGGATCAGAAAGTGGCTGGGAGGCGGAGAGGTTCTGCGTTTTGCCAGGAAATGATTGGGGGTTGGAAGCCCCTGCGGGCTAAAGTCCACCCTCCCTGGATTAGGCCGCGGAAGCGAGTTTCTGGACGGTTTGGAACGTATCGGATTCCGTGGCGGATTTGTCGGGGCGGTATCTCTTCACTCGTGCAAAACGCAAGGCTAGTCCGCTCGCATACCGAGGGCTGACCTGAATTTCATTGAACGCAATCTCGACGACTAACTTTGGCTCGACATAAACCGTGTAAGAATCGCGGGCTACTTCCAGTTTTAGTAATTCCTGCGTCTGCCACGCGAGCATCTCATCTGTCAAGCCCTTGAAAGTTTTGCCCAGCATAGCGAAGCCGCCCTGAACGGTGTCCCTGGCTCCGAGATGCAGATTGCTGAGCCAACCTTTGCGGCGGCCATTGCCCCATTCCGCCGCGAGAATCACCAGATCGAGCGTGCGGGCCTTCTTTACTTTTAACCACGCCTGGCCTCGCGCACCGGCCGCATACGGAGCTTGTGTTGCTTTCGCCATAATGCCTTCGTGTCCCCGTTCGAGCGCGCTGTGGAGAAAGTCTTCGGCTTGTTCGGGATTCGCAGTTACCAGGTGAGGAACGATATCTTCCGGCCGGGTAACCCCGTTGAGCGCCGCAAACCGTCGTTTCTGTTCTTCGTCGATGAGAGGCGCGCCATCGGCGTACAAAAGATCAAACCAGAACGGGCGAAGCGGAAGTTCGCGCCGCAACGCTTCCACATCGAGCTTTCGTCCAAAGCGCCGCATGGTTACCTGAAATGGCCTGGGGCGGGCGCTTTTATCCAGAGTCAGCACTTCCCCATCGAGGATGAGGTCGTTTGCCGGCATAGCTCGTACTATCTCTACAATTTCGGGCACCGCTCCCGTTACCTCGTTCATCCGCCGCGAATAGATGCGGACTTCAGCTCCCGATTTGTGAACCTGAACGCGGGCGCCGTCAAACTTGTATTCGAGCGCTGCTTCACCCAAATCATGAATAGCTTGGGAGGCATCTTCGGCGGTTTGGGCCAGCATGGGTTGAACGGGACAAAACAATTGAATGGTGAACGGCGCCAGTCCGGCTTCTCCCTGCTCGAGTAAGCTCCGGGCAATCACGGGAAGGCTGCCCGCCATCATTGCGGCTCGGCGAATTCTTGAAGCTGCAACACCGGTCGCTTTGGCCAGGCCGTCGAGCATGATGCCTTCGAGCGCTCCCTGGCGAAGTTCTCCCGTCAGTAGGCCAGTAAGAAACCGCTGTTCCGCGTCAGTCGCGCGGGAAAAAAGGGAACCGAGTAGCTCACGGCGGCGGCGTTCTGAGCCGGAGCCTTGCACAGCAGCGAGATCTGAAAGGGCGCGGTCTACATCAATAATTTCAAGCAAAGCCGTTTCCGCCGGAGCCGTCATCGCCGCTCGGATGGAGGCGTAACCGACTCTGATAGTGCCTTGACGCAGGCTCCCTGAGAGAAAGGAGACCGCGATTTCAATTTCATCCGCCCGAAGTTGGCGGATCAATCGGGCAAGCAGATCTATTTTCTCGAGACGTTTTGACGTACTTCGAATCTGCCCTGAAGTTTCAACGATTCGTGCAAACAACATTGGTCTGATGGGGCGGGGCGTTCAATCGCCCTTGCGTTTCGCAATCCAGGCGTTGATTTTTGTTTCGAGCACGTCCAGCGGCAGCGCGCCTTCCTCGAGAACGGCGTCATGGAACGAACGCAGATCGAAGCGGGCACCCAACTCTTTTCGAGCGCGTTCCCGCAATTCGAGAATTTTCAATTGGCCGGCCTTATAGGCGAGCGCTTGTCCCGGCCAGGCAATGTAACGGTCCACCTCCGTCTGAATATTTGGCTCGTCCATTGCGGTGTGTGCGTGAAAGAAATCGACCATCTGCTGGCGGGACCAATGTTTATAATGCACGCCGGTATCGACTACGAGCCGGACGGCGCGCCACATCTCATTTTCGAGGCGGCCGTATTCGCTATACGGATCTTTGTAAAATCCGGCTTCTTTCCCCAGCCGCTCTGCATATAACGCCCAGCCTTCGACAAACGCGTCGTAGCCGGCATTCTTCCGGAAATTGGGCAGGCCAGCCAGCTCCTGCGCCAGCGCGATTTGCTGATGATGTCCCGGAATGCCTTCGTGATACGCGATCGCCTCGATATTCAGTGTGAGACGGTGCGTGGGGTCCCATTCATTTACATTGACGCGCCCAGGCCGCACGCCGTCGGCCGAACCCGGGCTGTAGTCTGCCGGAACCGCGTCTTTTGCGCGAAACTCCTCCATGGGCACCACTTCAAGCTGCGCTTTCGGCTGCCGCCCGAACAATTTAGGCATCTCGGGCTTCATCTGGTTGATGTAGCCTTGGTACAGCTTTAGAATCTGCTGGCCGGAAGAAGCATAAAACGCTTTCGTGGTCTTGATATGCGCGTTGAAGCTTGCGAGATCGTGAAAGCCCTGTTGGCGCGCCAGAGCGAGCATATCTTTTTCAATGTCGTCAACTTGCTTCAATCCGATTTCATAGAACTGCTCGGGCGTCAGCTCTGTCGTTGTCATCACACGCACGTCGCGACGATAGAGCGCATCGCCACCGGGCAGCGACCAAACTCCGGGCTCGAGCCGGCCGATAGGCGCGTAATCTTGCGCGACGAATTGGGCGAAGTGGCTGTAGGCTGGAGCAACGTCGGTTTTGATCGCCCCAAGCACAGAAGAACGGATGCGAGACTGATCGTTTCGCGATAGGCCCTTGGGAAAGCGCTCAATCGGTTTCGCAAAAGGGCTTTTCACAACGGCAGCATCCGCGATCTGGCGCGCCTGTGCTGCGACCTTCACCAGCAAATATTTGGGAGGCATCAACCGATCGCGCATGCCCAAGCGCATGTCGTCTTCAATCTGGCTGAATGCCGCGGGATATTTATGGAGACGGCTGATATAGTCGTGATAATCGCGAGCTGAGGCGAAACGTGTATAGGCTGGAAGCTCAGCCAGGCTCAGATGCACTCCATTCATCTGATCGGCCGGCATTTCCCACGTCTTCATGTCGAATTCTTGGATACGATCGCGGAGCCGGCGAATCATCAGAGTGCGGTTCAGCTTGTCTTCCGCGGTGAGGGAAGACGGATCGATCTGTTCGAAATCGCGAAGAAAGCCCCGATTTCTTTCTGCGTCCCGTTCGTAAGCCTGAGGCGAGTAGTCTGTCAGTTCCGCGTTGTAGCGATTGTCGCCGAGCGTTGTGGCGGTTTCGGGATCCGTCTTCAGCTCGTATTCCCACTCGTTCGCTAGAAGCGACTTTAATTGCTCGCTCGCCGCGGCCGTCTCCGCAGCTGGTTTCCCGCACGCGGTTAAAAGAAGGGAAATAGAGAGGAGGCCGAGACTAAGAATTCGGCGAGCATGCACCATAGCGCCATGGTACGATTCGGCCGGTTGTGGTTACGAAAATGCCTCAAGGAAGAGAGCTTTTTGAAAAACTCTTTGCAAGGCAGGAAAGCGCCTGCCCACAGAAGAGTCAGTCATTTGCGGCACATAGTGGCGCGAACTTCAGTCTGCGAAAGAGTTTTTCAACAACTCTTGAATGGCGGCATGGCAGCAGGCCGGAGGCGCGCTCCACCGATTCGAGAGTCGTACGCTATATTGGGCTTGGCGCGCCGGGCGCCGCCGAGTCCGCGGGAAGGGCTGAGCCTACCGGTTGTTTAGGGTTTTCCACGAAGTAAGACGAATCTTCTTTCTGCCCGTTACGCGGACGCCGGGCAATGACTCGAAAGGAGATCGTCATGTCCGGGAAGATCCCACATTTGTATCCGACACGCCGGTTGCCCGAGCAACCGAGCCTCGAGCAATTGAAAAAGCAAGCCAAGGAACTGCTCGAGCAGTATCGAGCCGGCTCTACGGCGGCCGTCGCCGAAGTGGAGCAATTCGAGCATAAGCCCGAACCAACGACGTTCGCGCTCCACGATGCCCAACGCGTGCTGGCTAGAGGCTACGGCTGCGAGAGCTGGAGCAAGCTAAAAGCGTTTGTCGATGGCGTAAACGTGCGAAAGCTGGCTGAAGCGGTCAAGGCGGGCGATATGTCTGATGCGCGCAAGCTGTTAAATGCCCTTCCGGAGCTGGTGGATATGGATATGGCAGCGAGCGATGAACATCGCGCTCTGCACTATGCCGTGCTGCGCCGGGATCGAGCGATGGTTCGGCTGCTGATGGAAGCCGGCGCCAATGCGCGGAAGGGGATTTTTCCGCACCGGGATGCAACTTCCGCTTTAGTCATCGCGAGGGATCGCGAGTATGACGACATCGTAGCGGTAATCGAAGAAGAGGAACGGCTGCGCCGCGAGGAAATGAGTTGTCCTAACGCCACGATCTCGGCGGTTCAAGATCAGATCAACGCTGCGATCTCCGAGGGTGATAATGCGACGGCTATCCGGCTCTTGGAGGTGGACGGGTCGCTGATTCAGGCGTGCGACCGTGAGGGCGGGACGCCCTTGCATGTCGCCACCGAAGAGGCGAACGAGGAGATGGTTGCGTGGCTGCTAAAGCGGCGCGCCAAGGTAAATAAGCAGGACCTTCAGGGTTTAACGCCGCTTGATCGCGCCGCGCTTGCCGCCGATCCAAGAAACGGGATCTCGAAATTATTTCCGGCAATAGCCAAGTTGCTGCTCGAGCGCGGTGCGGAGGTGACCATCCGTGCAGCTGTAGCGCTGGCGGATGCGGCACGGGTTCGCGCGCTGATCGAGGCGGATCGGAGCGTTCTGCGCGAAATTCGGCGAGGAGGCGGGCTGCTCAGCCTTGCGGTTAAGCACGGCCACATTGAAATTATTAAATTGTTGCTCGACCTTGGGGCCGACGTGGATGAGCGCACCATGCTCGAGGAGTTGGAAGTGCCCACGCTGAGTTGGGGCCATCCACTTTGGCTCGCGGCGCTTGCGGGAGATCGAGATATTACCGAGCTGCTGCTCGACCGCGGAGCCGATCCCAACGGTAACGTGTATGCCTCCGGTTGGCCGCTCAGCAATGCCTGGAACCATAAAGACGACTCGGTAAAGCGGCTCTTGCTTGCTCGAGGCGCCAAGCGGCAGCCTTACATGGTTGCTGAGATGCACGACGTGGAAGAGGCAAAACGGCTGCTGGAGACGGATTCGAACGAGGAACTGGCACGCGAGCTGGCCTGGTCCGCGGCCGATCACGGATGCCCGGCCATTGTCGAAATGGCGCTAAAGCGGCTGAAATGGCAGCCTGACGATCCAAAGTGGCATTGGATATTGATCCAGCCCATTCGCGGTGCCGGAGGCGATGGTTCAAATAATGAAGGCCACTTCGCCTCGATGGCGGCGCTGCTGCGGCATGGCATCGACGTAAACGTGACGCGCTTCGGCCAAACTGTTCTGCACTTCGTTGCAGCGCGGCAGGGCGCACTCAGCGGCCCAGACCGCGCACGCTTCGCCTCGATGTTGCTCGATCACGGAGCGAGTTTAAACGCGCGGGACGACCTGCTCAAATCGACGCTGCTCGGTTGGGCGTGCCGCTGGGGACGTAAAGAACTGGTTGAGCTGCTGATTGCGCGCGGCGCACCGGTCGATGAGCCCGACGCCGACCCATGGGCGCAACCTGTACGGTGGACAGTGAAGATGAAGCACGATGCTGTGCTCGCGGTGCTCCGCAGGGGACACGAATGAGATGATGAGGAGCTGAGGTGATGATGACCCGACTAAAATTGCTCTTCTACGCCCCCGCCGCGCTTCTGGTGTTCTCGGCGGGTTACCTGGCCGGAACGCATGAGACTACTGTTAAAGCCGATTCCAGCCGGGTTTTCGAACTTCGAACCTATCACTGCGCGCCCGGAAAACTGGACGATCTGCTGAAACGCTTCCGCGAGCATACGATGACGATTTTCGAACGTCATGGAATGCACAACGTTGCTTACTTCACCCCCACAGATGAGCCTCAAAAGAGCAACACCTTGATTTACATCATTTCGCATGCGAGCCGCGAACAGGCGGATGAGAACTGGAAAGCGTTTAATTCGGACCCAGAGTGGCAAAAAGTTAAGGCGGCTTCGGAAGCTAACGGAAAGATAGTAGAAAAAGTGGATCGAGTATTTATGTCGCCCACTGAATTCTCGCCGCTGAAGTAATTTCTTGTAAAGCACAGCAAGTTATTAGTTACACGGACGCGTGGCCGGGAACGTAGATTTGTCTCCATACATCGAACATAGTGGAGAGTGATGATATGACTCGTGTATGGCGCCCATTAAGTAAAGCCCTAGCCGGGTTATTTGTGGCGGCCATGTCCGCTTTTTCGCAAGGCACCACATCTGCCCGGCCAGGCATATTGAACTACGTGGAAGGCCGCGCTTACATCAATAATCAAGAAGTAGATCAGAATCAGATTGGCCACCTGAACTTAGAAGCGAATCAGGTGCTTCGGACGGATGCTTATAGTAAGGCCGAAGTGCTTCTGACACCGGGGGTATTCCTTCGCATTGGCGGCGATAGCCAGGTAACGATGATTTCGACTTCGCTCATCGATACGAGAATTGCCGTTACACATGGCGAGGCGCTAGTTGAAGCGACCGAATTATTCAAGGACAACAACATTCAGATTCTTTGTGGTAATTCCTCGACCAAGTTATTGAAGGCAGGGCTGTACCGTTTCAACGCCAATAGCGGGCAAGTAGCTGTTATCGATGGCAAAGCTAATGTGCAGAGGGGTGACGACCGGGTTGCGCTCGGAAAAGGCCGCCAGGTTATGCTCGCATCAGCCAAGCTGAAGGCGGAGAAATTTGACACGAAGCAGGAAGACGACCTTTACGCCTGGAGCAATTTACGGTCGGAATATGCGGCTGAAGCAAGCTACGCGTCAGCAAAGAATATAAACGTTAATAACTACGGATGGGGTGCGGGATGGTTCTGGAATCCGTGGTATAGCTCTTGGGCATTTATACCGTGGGGCGGTTATTTGTACGACCCGTTCGGATGGGGATTTTTCGCTCCCGGCTTCTTGCCATACGCGTCTCTATATTACGCTCCGTGGCGTCGCGCGGTCGTTCCGGTCAATCCCGGTCATGTTCCGGCTGGGGTATCCGTACGGAGCGTAGGCATGACACCTGGTGTAGCAGCTAGTGTGCGATCGGCGCCAATGTCCCACGCGATGGGCGGAGGCCACTTCGGAGGTGGAGGGCGGAGGTAAGGCGTCCGCATCCGCTCCCTCGCTGTCGCGGCTCGGTAGTTAGGCTTGGGTTCGCCGCGCGCGGCCATTTTCCGCGGCCGCCGCGGCGATCACAGGCGTGGGCGGTTCGGCGTTTGGCGTCTCTTTCATCAGGCCTAAGGCCTTTCGTAGTTCAAGATCCAGCTTCTGGCGGATGTCCGGATTGTCCTTCAGGAACTGTTTGGCGTTTTCGCGGCCCTGGCCGATCCGATCGCCCTTGAAACTGTACCAGGACCCGCTCTTCTCAACCAGGCTCTGTGCGACACCCAAATCGATCAGATCGCCCTCTTTCGAAATTCCCTCGCCGTAAATGATGTCGAACTCCGCCTCCCGGAATGGAGAGGCGACTTTATTCTTCACCACCTTAACTTTCGTCCGATTGCCGGTAACGGTTTCGCCATCTTTGATTGCGGCGATGCGGCGGATATCCAACCGGACTGAGGAATAGAATTTCAGAGCGCGTCCGCCGGTGGTGGTTTCCGGATTTCCGAACATAACCCCGATCTTCTCCCTAATCTGGTTGATGAAGATCAGGCAGGTATTCGACTTTGAAACGATTCCGGTCAGCTTTCGCATGGCCTGCGACATCAGGCGCGCCTGAACGCCCATGTGAGAATCGCCCATTTCGCCGTCCAACTCGGATTTGGGGACCAGGGCCGCCACGGAGTCCACAATCAAGACATCGATTGAGCCGGATTGAATGAGAGCGCTTGTGATTTCGAGCGCCTGTTCCGCGAAATCGGGTTGTGAGACCAGAAGATTGTCGACATCGACGCCCAGCTGGCGGGCATAGACGGGGTCGAGCGCGTGCTCGACGTCGATGAACGCGGCCATGCCGCCGGTTTTCTGCGCCTGCGCAATGACCTGCAAGGCAATCGTCGTTTTGCCCGACGACTCCGGGCCAAAGATCTCGCAAATGCGCCCCCGCGGGAAACCGCCTACACCCAAAGCGTGATCCACTGAAATGGAGCCAGTGGATATGGCGGCAACAGGAACGATGGCTTCCTTTGAGCCCAGCCGCAGGATCGAGCCCTTTCCGAACTGCTTTTCGATCTGGCTTAACGTGACGCTGAGATTTCTAGTGCGGTCTTTTTCATCCATGGGTGTCCTCGATTCGCGCTACTTCTTGGGGGAGGGCCCAATCAAGCGCAGGACGGCAGGATCTACACTTCATCAGGCGACAATGACAAGTATAACGCCAAAACAATTCGATATGGATCTGTTTTCTCACCCCACCCGTCGGGCGTAATAACCCTTTCTTGCCCGGACGATCAGGTCTTTACGTCCCCGCACGCGAATCTGTACGGCGTGAAACTGCCCGTCGTTCTTCAACGGAGTCGGCCGGTAGAACAGGTTGTACTGATGGCGGAGCTCGTTCGCAATGTTCTCGAACGACTGGTTCAGCTCGCTGGCCTGAAACGGGAAGAAGGCCAGGCCGCCGGTTTGGTCGGCGAAGTAGTGCATGATCTTGTCGCCTTCGGTTTCCTGGCGCGACGTATTGGTCGAGATGGTGTAGACGACCACATCGGCTTTCTGGGCGATTTCAAGCGCCTGGTCGCGGCTGAGCCTGCTGTTGTTATCCTCGCCATCGCTCAGAATGACCATGGCGCGGCGGAATTTATAAAGTGGCTGGTCGTGCATCAGCTTGTCGCGGCAGGCGAAGTATATCGCGTCATAAAGCGCAGTGCCGCCGCCAGGCCGCAGCTCGCGAATGGCATTTTCGAGCTTCGCGGTATCGCTTGTGAGATCGGCCACCAGTTCGGCCGATGAATCGAAGCTGACCACCGTCGCTTTATCCTGGTCGCGCATCACGCCGTTGATAAAATTCACCGCCGCCTCCTGCTGGAACCGAAACCGGTCGCGAATGCTGTTGCTGGTATCGACCAAAATGGCTAGCCGGAGCGGCAGATCGCTTTCGGAGGTGAACTCCGAGATTTCTTGCGGCTTCTTGTTCTCGAAGATTTCGAAATCGTCGCGATTCAGATCGGTAATGAAACGCCCGCGCCGGTCCGTTACCGTAAACAGCATGTTGACTCGCGTGACGTCGGAACTGAATTGAGCTGGGGCGTTGTCCGTGTTCGAGTTCGTTGACTGTTTGTCCTGCGCGGCAACCGAGCCTGTATTTATGGCGGCAGCTATCCCCAGGGCGGCCAGGATTACTACAAAGTGCTTCATTTAACTTCTATTATGCGTCGCGGTTTTCAAGAATTGTATCCGCAGGCGCCCGAGCCAGTCCTCGAGTTCCGGAGCAAGCGGGCTTTCGATTTGAACCGTCGTTCCCTTCGACGGCGACTCAAACCGTAGACTCGCGGCATGCAGGAAGAAACGGCCTAGATGCGGCATATTGCTCACGCTCTTGGGCGCTCCATACAGAGTATCGCCCACAATTGGATGGCCGATGCTCTGAAGGTGCACTCGAATTTGATGGGTGCGCCCGGTACCAATTCGAATTTCGAGCAGACTGAAGCTTCCGATTTGTTCAAGCGTGTGATATTCGGTCAGAGCAGCCCGGCCGGTTTTGACGCGCGTGGTCATCCGGGTGCGCCGGACGGGGTCGCGCGCCACGGGTTTCCGGATCAGTCCTTGTCCCGGGGACGGATGTCCGTGCACCATGGCGATATAGATCTTTTCCACTCGACGCGACTGGAACTGCACAGCTAGCGATTGATGCGCCGCGTCCGTCCGGGCCACGAGCAAAACGCCGCTTGTATCTTTATCCAGGCGATGCACAATACCGGGCCGCAGATCGCCGCCTATGCCCGAGAGCGAACCAAAATGGTGGAGCAGTGCGTTCACTAGCGTGCGGTCGTGATGGCCCGCGCCGGCATGGACCACCATTCCAGCTGGTTTATCGACGACCACGACATCCTCGTCTTCATAGAGCACTGTGAGCGGCAGCTCCTGGGCGACGGCTCGCAACGGGGGCAATTCCGCGGGCGAGATTTCGATTTGTTCGCCGCCGCGCAACAGGTGCGAAGCCCGGACGCCCGCCCCGTTCAGTTGCACTCGATTTTCCTTGATCCAGCTTTGCAAGCGTGAGCGGCTGTAGCCGGGCAGACGCTCATGCAGAAACCAATCAAGACGCTTGCCGGCATCCGCCGGTTCGACTTCGAGCGTGATGCTCATGAGCGCATTCCGTATTCTATTGTGCGGAAGATATGCGGGAGATTTCGGCGGTTCAGGCCGGATCAGCGGCGTTGGGGAGAAAATCGCTGTGGTTACTGCTGTTCGCATTCCTGCTTGCGGCGAAATTGTCCCATTTCAACATCCTCTGGGCGGAGGAGGGCTACGGCTCGGCGGCGGCCGTGCAACTCCTTCACAGCAAGATGCTGTACCGCGATTTCTGGTTCGACAAGCCGCCGCTGGCCGCTCTCGTGTATCTGCTGTGGCAGGGGAAGGCGGGGTTTGGGCTTCGTTTGGCGGATGCGGTATATTCGCTCGCCTGCGCGGTGGCAGCGTTCCGACTGGCGCGCGACATTTGGTCCGATCGGGCAGGGGTTTGGGCGGCATGCCTGACCGCATTTTTTCTGGTATTCGATATTCCAGCATCTGTCACCACGCTTGGGCCTGATCTTCTGCTGGTTCTGCCCGCGCTTGCCGCCGTTAACTGCTGCGTTCGAAAGCGTCCGTTGTGGGCGGGCATCTGGTGTGCAATTGGATTGGCCGCGAATGCGAAAGCCCTTCTGATCGTTGGCGTGTGTCTCGCCTGGTGCTGGCCGGCTGTGGTTCCTCTAGCGCTGGGATTCATTGTGGGAGCCGCTCCGTGGCTGGCATGGCTCGCCGCGTTTCATGCGCTACCCGATTATTGGCAACAGGTTTGGTGGTTCGGATCGCGATATTCGCAAGACACGTTTGTTGCCCATCCCTGGCACGAGGGGTTGGTGCGAACGCTCAATTGGTCTGGATTTCATGCCGCGGTTCTGTTTGCAGCGGCCGCTTGTTTCTATTTAAGAAAGCTATGGAGCGATGCTGGCTGGCTCTGCTGGATCGCCGCAGGCTTTATCGGAGTGGCTGCAGGAGAGCGATTTTTTCCGCGGTATTACTTTCTTCTCCTGCCCCCTATCCTCATACTCGCGGCTGGCGGAATGACGCTGGCAAAGCCACGATGGCGCGTCGCTTGCCTCTTCCTGTTGCTGATCCCGCTGGCTCGATTTGGACCGAGATACGTTCTTCTCGCGGCCGACGCTCTCGAAGGCCGCACCACACGATGGAGCGATGTTCAGCTCAACGAAGACAGTATGGAAGCTTCGCGAATGATCGAATCCCGTGAGCAGCCGGGGGACACGGTACTTGTCTGGGGCTACCGGCCGGATATTTTCGCCTACACGCAACTGCCCGTCGCAGGCCGATTTCTCGACAGCCAATTATGGACGGGCGTACTGGCGGACCGGCATTTGACAGGTAGTCACGCGACACTTCCTGAAATGGCTCGGGAGAACCGCCGCCAGTTGCCGAATTTGCGTCCAACA
This sequence comes from Bryobacteraceae bacterium, assembly GCA_049585195.1. GTDB lineage: Bacteria > Acidobacteriota > Terriglobia > Bryobacterales > Bryobacteraceae > KBS-96. Next base: position 13,498 of record JBAUZG010000061.1, read on the forward strand.
TGGATTGTAGATGGACTCGGGCTTCTCAATCCGGCGCTTGCGATCACAGCATACCCGGAGCTACGGCCCTGGCTCGAACACAACTACGTACGTTTCGGCGAAACACGCAATTCGATCATTTATCGCCTCGACGACTCGAAAGCTGCGCGGGGGCTGGCTCACGCCCGTCTCCATACCGCAGTTCTCCGGCCTCAATCCGAATCGGCAGGATATTTTCCTTCAAAGGCAGCGGGCAAGTGGCATAAGGAGTAAATATGCAGGGCGGATTATATGCCTTGTTGAAATCGAGCACAACCTTTCCGTTCTCTGGCAACGGCGTGTTGACCTGGCGACCCGCTTGATACGTCTCTTTCTTGCTGGTTAGATCCTTGAAAATGAAAAATAGCGTTTTGCCCTCATAGATCGGCCGCAGACGGTGCGTCTGGCCATGGTAAGTGAACTCGACGAGGCCGGGGCTATCTTCAATCTCCGTTTGGCCGAGGATGTTTGGCACGGGAACCTTGGCGGGTGCTGCAATGAACTTCGCTTCGAACCGGAAGCCAGGGTTGATGGGAAAGAATGCCGTGCCTTTGAAGTTTTTTAGCGTCTCGCTGTTGGCATCTTTCACACGAACTGCCAGCCGCTTATCGCGGTCGATCACATAAAACTGAATCGGACCAACGCTCAACTTGTCGCATTTGTCGTCATCTTCATCGTGCTTCAACGTGATACTTCCCGTGAATGGCTTCCCATTGACGGCGATTTGATCGCCCTCCAGACTCCTGAAGTTCACTTCCTGTCCAATGACCTCGAACTCGCCTACCTGGCTCGGCGCATCTTTCGGGAGCATCAGATTGCTGGTCTCGCCGGAGCCAATCGTGCTTTTGCCCGGCTTCAGCCAGAACAAGCCAGCGAGCGCCAGCCATCCTGTGGAAGAGCGCAAGCCTGCCTCGCGATGCTCCTGCCAGGCAAGAATCTGCTTCCGATAAACTGTCGAGTCATCCCAGGCATTCACCACAACCGCCCCAACAAACGCCAAGCCGATTAACACGCGGATCATAATTATTTCTACTGTACCGGGAACCGGCGGGTTGGAACGGCTCACCGTTTACCATTAAAGAAAAGAGAGGATAGAGGGACGAGCCTGCGCCCCGATCCCCAACCTTCGCCGCTACATGCCGTCGAACGCCCCCGACCAAAATTCTGCACCCGCGCAAATCCTGATTGGCGCTACATTTACGGCTACGCCTCTCGCTGAGCCGCTACAGTTCTGGATTGCGGAGCTGGCGCTGCCATACCGCGTTACCTTCACTCCGTACCAGCAGCTTTTCCAGACGCTGATCTCGCCGGGAAGCGAATTTTCGGCAAACGAGCGCGGAGCCAACATCGTCCTGTTCCGGCTCGAGGATCTTGCGCCCGAAGGCGCGCTCGAAGAGATCGAACGGCATGCCGATGAATTGATTGGGTGGTTGCGATCGGCCGCTCTTGGCTCGCGAGTGCCGCTCATTGCATGCCTATGTCCGCCCTCGCCGCGATTTCTCGAAACAGAAGAAGGACAACTGCTCAGTGAACGGCTCGACGCCAAAATCACGGCGCAGCTGGACGGACATCCGAATCTCTATCGCGTCTGCGCGGACAAAACAATCGCCCGCTACCAGGTGACGGCCGTCGAGGACGCCTTGGCGGAGCGAACCGGTCATGTGCCTTATCATTCTTTGTTTTTCGTAGCACTGGCAACGGAGATACTGCGCATTGCGCTTGCGGCAACTCGTAAGCCTGTTAAAGTGATCGCCTTCGACTGCGACAACACGCTTTGGACTGGCGTCTGCGGCGAAGACGGACCGCAAAACATTGTCATCGATTCCGACCGGACTGCCTTACAGCAATTTCTCATCAAGCAAAAGGAGGGCGGCGTTCTACTTGCCATGGTGAGCAAGAACAACGAAGCCGACGTTCGAGAAACTTTTTCGACCCACGCAGGCATGGTTCTCCGCTGGGAGGATATAACGGCTCACAGGATTAACTGGAAATCGAAATCGCGAAATCTGCTCGAACTCGCGAACGAGCTCAACCTGGGCGTTGACAGCTTCGTCTTCCTCGACGATGATGCCAAGGAGTGCGGCGAAGTACGCAGCGAACTGCCGGAGGTGGCCACCCTCGAAATTCCGCATGAAGCCGCAGCCATCCGCGGTTTCCTCGATCACGCCTGGATTTTCGACCGCGTCGCTCGACCCACGCCCGAGGACCAAACACGTTCCCGGATGTACGCTGAGCAACTCGAGCGAAGCCGCTTCGAAAAACAGGCGCGAGATCTTCGGGAATTCCTCTCCGGGCTGCGTCTCAACATCTTGTTCGCGCCTATTACAGCCGAGTCGCTGGCGAGAGCCGCGCAGCTCACCCAGCGCACCAACCAGATGAATACCTCGGTCGTGCGATATGGCGAACGCGAATTGCAGGCGGAACTGGACTCGAAGAACCTCGAGGCCTTCAGCGTCACAGTGAGCGACCGGTTTGGCAGTTACGGCTTGGTGGGTCTGGTATTGTTTCGAACCGAATCGGACTCGCTGCGGATCGAAAACTTCCTCCTCAGTTGCCGTGCGCTGGGTCGCGGAGTGGAGCACAAGATGCTCCAGCACGCGGCCGAGATTGCGAAGGAGCGCGGCAAACAAAGAATCGAGATCCGAGTGGCTGAGGGCCCGCGCAATCAGCCCGCCCGCGATTTTCTGAGCAGCATTCCCGGAGGGGTGTTCACAACTCCTGACAACACTTTTCGAGTCGTCAAAGCCTCTGATGCTTCCATGCTCGAATCTCCTCAATCGCCTGCAGAGAGTCAAAAGCCGCCGGCCATACATGAGGCGCGAAACGAGTCTCAGAAGAGTACTCGCGGGCATCAATCCATAGACTTCCAACGCATTGCCGATACACTGTGTTCGGCGGAAAGCATTCGGGCGGCGATTCAGCAGCGGCGGCGGGAACTTGCGCAGCCGGACCGCGACACGGGAACACCGCCGCAGAACGAGTTGCAGTCGAAGCTGGCAGCCATCTGGTGCGACCTGCTAGGACTTCGGGCTATCGGCATTGACGAAGACTTTTTCGACTTGGGCGGCCACTCCCTTCTGGCAGTGCAGCTTCTCTCGCGCATACACGAAGAGCTCGGAGTCGATCTGCCGGATGCCGTTATATATGGAGAGAAACTGCGCATCGACAATCTCGCGCGGACGATAGAACTCGAGCGGTTGGGCATCTCCGATCAGGCAGCTTACGATTCGATGCTCGCCGAGATTGAGTCTTTATCGGACGAGGAAGTGGCCGCTCTTCTAGCAAATGAAGAGAGCCGCCAGTGAGCAATTCTACAGCCGATTGATGATCGCCTTGCCGCAAAGGTAAGCTGCTAAGTTGCGCATCCTTCTAACATCGAACGCTCCCTATCTGCCGCCTCGCGGAGGATCGACGCGGAGCAATCTTGCTTTTCTTCGCGTGCTTGCCGGCCAAGGCCATCAGTGCCTTGTTGTTGCCGGCATGCCCGAATCGGACACTCCCGAGCAACAGACGCGCTTGAGGAACGAGTTGCAGGACCAGCAGTTCGATGGTTCGCTCGCAGCTAAGCTCGGCCACGATCCGACAGTTCGAGCGAGGCTTGATGAAATTGAAATCGTGGCCGTGCGCGACCTACCGCGCAATTTTCAAGTCGTCAGCGAGCGGGTAAAGTCTTGGCGCCCCGATTGGGTTCTCGTATCCTCGGAAGATCTGAGTCACACGCTTTTGCGTCAAGTAGCGCGTGTCGCGCCAGGCCGCATGATTTATCTCGCGCATACGCCTCAGTGGTTCCCCTTTGGCCCCGCAGCGTGGAATCCGGATCGGGATGCAGCGAGCGCTGTCAGAAACTGCGCGGCAGTGGTCGTCATCAGCCACGCGATGGCCTCTTATGTTGAGCTTCATCTCAGGCGGAGACCCGTCGTGGCGCATCCTCCCATTTACGGCGCCGCGCCGTGGCCCATATTGAGCCGGTTCGACGGCTACATGGGCATCATTAACCCGTGCGCGGTAAAGGGCATCTCCACATTCCTTGCGCTCGCTGATGTTCTTCCCGACAGAAAATTCGCAGCCCTCCCCGGTTGGGGCACGACCCGGCACGATCTCGAGAACTTGAAGAGGCGAAAGAACGTGACCGTTCTTCCTCGCGTCGGCACGATCGATCTGTTTCTCCAGCGTCTCTCGATTCTGCTGATGCCGTCGGTGTGGCTCGAGGGTTTTGGTCTGATTGTGATGGAAGCCATGCTGAGAGGCGTTCCCGTCATTTCGAGCGACTCGGGTGGCCTGCGCGAAGCCAAAGCAGGAACCAGGTTCGTCATTCCGGTGCGCATAGTGGAACGATATGAGCAGATCTACGACGACCGCAATATGCCGCGGCCGGTTTTGCCGCCTCAAAGCATTGAAGCGTGGGTGATCGCTATTCACGAGCTCACGAAATCGCGCGAAACATACGAACAGGAGGTTCGCCGCGAGCGCGAAGCCGCAGTGAAGTTCGTTCAAAGTATCGACCGCCTCGCTATCGAGAAATTGCTCGATTCGCTTCCCCCGCCGCTCGACCTCCCGGCCGGCAAGATTAAACCCATTCTGTCGCAGCTTTCCGAGGCAAAGCGCGAATT
>JBAUZG010000062.1:0-12996 GCA_049585195.1 Bryobacteraceae bacterium
GTGAATTCACATCTGACGATCGATTGGGCGGCGTGTCGATTGAACTTTGGAGGGATTTTGTGCGTCTTGCATTCAGAATGGCTACCCAGGAAGTGTTGCACACGATTTCGTCGTCGAGTGAGTCGGCAATTGCCGTCGAAGTGTTTGAAACGCGACTGATGCGTAAGCATAAGCACACCCTGGTATTCGAGAGCTTCACTGGTGAGTTGCACTTCAGGCCGGATCATCCCGAGCGATCGCGCCTCAGCCTGGACGTGGATGCAAAATCGGTGGTTTGCCGCGATCGATTTCTAAAGGAAAGCAAACAGCGCCGGGTGGCAGAGTATGTGCGTGACTTGGTGCTCGAAGCGAACTCTTATCCGAATATTCACTTCTTCTCCGACCGGCTGTCGGCGAAGGTTCTCCGCGGTTACGTGATGGAAGGAGAACTGAAGCTTCGCGGGACGGTGCGAGCGCTGAAGATGAACGTGGTTTTTAACGAGCGAAAGGACGACCGTCTTCAGATAGATGCAGACGCAAAATTTCAGCTTTCCGACTTTGGTATCAAGCCGCCATCTTCGTTGTTTGGGCTGATTGGAACCAAAGATGAGGTGCTTGTCCAGATGCTACTTTGGACCGCGCCAACGATGAGCACAACGGCGTAAAGGGGACCCGAGATGTCTCGCGAGTAGGCCGGACGCGGGCTCGGGAGCTCCGCGCCACAGCTTGCTTTCGAGGGTCAGATTTGCGTTCGCTTCCACTTGCCGCGGGTAAAAGCGGCGAGACCCATCAAGGTGATAAACAGCTCGGCGATCGGTATGGAAGCGAAAACGCCGCGAACTCCATTGTGAAAATGGAACGCTAGCGCATATGCGAGCGGGATCTCGCAGAGCCAGAAGCCGAAGAAGTTGATGATGGTCGGAGTAATTGTGTCGCCTGACCCGTTGAACGCCTGCACCATTACCATACCAACGGCATAGAACAGGTTGCCGCAGGCAATGATGCGTAGACAATCGACCGCAAAGGGCGTGACCAGAGCATCGGCGGTGAACACCCGGACGATCGCGTGAGGCACGGCGATGAAGACGATGGCAACCGCGCCCAGGAAGATCATGTTATACATAGCGGTCAGGTAAACGGCGCGCTCGGCGCGTTCGGGTTTCTTTGCTCCAAGGTTCTGGCCAACCATAGTGGCGGCGGCGCCGCTAAGTCCCCAGGAGGGGAGAATCACGAAAATGAAGATGCGGATGCCGATGGTGTAGCCAGCGACGGCAAAGCTTCCGAAGGCGCTGATGATGCGCACGAGCAGAATCCAACTTGTGTGCGCGATGGCAAATTGCAGAACGCCGGTACTGGAGACGCGGACTAGCGATCCGATCACTCGCGGCGCCAAGCGAAAATCCGCAAGACGCACGTGGATGCGTCCTGTACCGCGTGTCAGAAGCCACAACTGATAGATCACCCCGATAGAGCGACCCGTCAATGTGGAAACTGCGGCTCCTGTGACACCCATCTTCGGAAACGGACCGAGGCCGAAGATGAGGCAGGGATCGAGGACCAGGTTAATGAGATTCGAGAACCACAATACGCGCATGGCAATGGAGGCGTCGCCCGCACCGCGAAAGATCGCATTGTTCAGGAAGAGCAGCATGACACTGATGCTGCCGCAAAACACGATAGAGGTGTAGCGATGGCCGCTCGCAATCAGGTCTGGGGCGGCGCCCATCAAACCTAGCAATTCTCTCGAAAACCAGAAGCTGGGCAGGCCCATCAGCAGAGCGACAACTACTCCCAGCAGGATGGCTTGCGATGCCGCGATTGCCGCACCGTGGCGGTCTTTTTCTCCAATGCGCCGCGCGACCATGGCGGTGGTCGACATGCTCACGCCAATGGCGACTGAGAATACGAGCGTCAGCATAGACTCGGTGAGCCCGACGGTGGCGACGGCATTCGACCCGAGCCGAGTAACCCAGAAAACATCTACGATCGCGAATAACGATTCCATGAACATCTCGAGCACCATGGGGGTCGCGAGCAGAAACACGGCACGGCTGATGGAACCTTCGGTGTAGTCCTGTTGCGAACCTCGAATCGCTTCGAGCAATGAGTTCCAAATGCTATTACGCTGCTGGCCGAGAGCGGATGCAGCCATATATGGGCGTCTCCTAAACGCCTGAAAAGAGACACAAAACTTTTTCGGTTAGGAACTGAATTAACGGCCGGGCTACAGGGTCAGAGACTTAGTGGCGGCCGACATCGCCAAGACTAAGAATGAGACCCGCAGGGAGGCTGATAAACTCCGCGCGGTAGTCCGGCTCGGGTGGTTTAGCGGGTACCGTGCTGAATGCCTCAATGCGCATGGGAAGCGGGCCTATGCCCTGTTTAACGAATATAGCCGGAAATTGAACCTTGCGCAAGCGAAAACTAATTCTTCGCCTCTTAGACTGCAATGTGACAGGCATCCAGGCACAAAAGGCGTGAAACACATCTAAATCCCGGCACGTCGCGAAGCAAAGAGATATTTTAAAGATAATGACGCGCAGGGAGTATGGGATGTTGTTAGCGGCATTGCTGGGCCGCGGGATGTCATTAGGACGCGCACAACCACCGCCCGAAAGCGATCAGGATTCAAGCAGCCCCTCAACTGTGATCCGGGTAGATGTGGATCTGGTTAACATCCTGTTCACAGTTCGTAAGAAGAAGGGGGGAGCGCTGGTTCCCAATCTGGCCAAGGACGATTTCAACTTGTATGAGGATGGCAAGGAGCAAACGATTTCCCGCTTCACGCGTGAAAGCGATCTGCCGCTTACACTGGGTTTGCTTGTCGATGTAAGCGCGAGCCAGGTGAATCTCATCGAGATTGAACGTCAGGCTGCATCGGCTTTCTTTGCGGACGTGATTCGACCGAAAGATGAGGCGTTTCTGATTGCTTTCGGCCGAGACACCGAGCTGCTGCAAGATTTGACCGGATCGCCGAGGGCCCTAAAGGCGGCTCTCCGCGAGTTAAGAGGAGATGTGACGGGAGGCCCAGGGGGCGGTCCACGAGGCCCGGTGGCGACCACACCCGGGACGGTTCCGGATATGGGTCCTCCGAAGGGTACGCTTCTTTTCGACGCCGTTTACCTGGCGGCCAACGAAAAGCTAAAAGCTGAGGTGGGCCGCAAGGCTGTCATTCTAATCACGGACGGAGAAGATCAAGGAAGCTATTACAAGCGCGACCAAGCTATCGAGGCGGCGCAGCGGGCCGACACAATTATCTATAGCATCTACTATGTCGATCGCGCATTTTACTGGTCAGCGGGGATGGGTGTCGGCGGCGGGGAATCGGATCTCCGAAAAATGTCGGACCAGACCGGCGGACGAGTATTCGTGGTCGACAAGAACCACACGCTGCAGGACGTTTTCAAAGAGATTCAGGATGAGATGCGGAATCAATATGTGATCGCCTACAAGCCGAACAATCCGGTTCGCGACGGCAAATTCCGTAAAATCGACATCCGGGTGCGTGACAAAGACGACCTGGTCCAGGCGCGAAAAGGCTACTACGCTACGCGGAACGATGCGGCTTAGCGTGCTGTCTTTCATTGAAATACATGGCGACGGCTTGGCGAAGAGGCGGCATTGCCGTGATGCCGGCGCGCTCCATCTTTTCGTTCGATAACGCGGAGAAGCGCGGCCGGCGGGCAGCGGTCCTGTATTCCCGTTCGTTTGTGGGCTTCAATTCGGGATGGAGTCCAGCAAGCTCGAAAATGAGCCGGGCGTAGTTGTACCAGGAGATTGGCTCGCCACCGCCGATATGGAATATTCCCGTGGAGCGTTTCTCGACGAGGTCGGCCGTTCGAACCGCAAGCGCAGGCGCATAAGTGGGAGACGCCACGTGGTCTTCGACGACCCGTATGGGTGATGCGGAGTTCGCCATGCGCAACATGAGTTCAACAAAATTGCCGCGCGGCGTGAACAAGCCGCCGGGTCCGAATACGCCCGAGACTCGAATAATGAGCGGCGTATCGAGATAGGCTTGCGCGTACAATTCGCCGGCCAGCTTTGAGACGGCATAGGCCCCAAGCGGATGGGGCTGATCGGTCTCGACATAGGGGCTGCTTTTAGTTCCATCAAAGACGTAATCGGTCGAAAAGTGCACGAGCTGCGAATCAGTCTGACGGCAGGCCATCGCGATATTCCGCACGGCCAGAGCGTTGGCTGAGAACGCAGCCAGAGGTTCGCGCTCCGCAACATCCACTTGGTTATATGCGGCGGCATTAATGACCAGCCGCGGATCTGCGTTGGCGATCGCAGTTTCGATCCGCGCGGTATCAGTTACATCGAGGGATTGCCGGTCGAACCGGACAACCTCCCAATCCCGTTTCCCGAACTCGCGGCACAGCTCGACTCCGAGCTGTCCTCCGCCTCCAAAGATGACAACTCGCTTAGCCATTTCTTTGCAGCATATCGAACGTATCGAGAACGCCTGGCAGCTCGGTGCGGGGTGCATGAAAATCGAGCGCCGTTCTATTCTGAATTTACGGGCACATGCAAGCCGCCATCGTTCACCTCAAACGAGCCGATCCCATTCTGGGTGCGATTATCGAGAGAGTCGGTCAATACGCGCTGGTACCGCGAGAGCCAACATTTGAAACCTTGGTCCGCGCGATCGTCTATCAACAGGTAAGCGGCAAGGCGGCGGCAAGCATCTTCGCGAAACTCAAAAAAGCGGCCGGCCCAAGGTTTTCGGCGCGCGGCGTGCTGCGCCTCGAGCCCGAAGAGCTACGGGCCTGCGGGCTGTCTGCTCAGAAATCTGCGTATATTCGCGATCTCGCTACTAGAGTGGCAGGCCGTAAGATCCGTTTCACCAAGCTAGGCGAACTTGCAGATGAAGAGGTGATCGAGCTGCTGACCGCGGCGAAAGGCGTCGGCGTCTGGACAGCGCAAATGTTTTTGATATTCGCGCTCGAACGGCCGAATGTGCTGCCGATTGCGGACCTCGGCGTGCGCAACGCGATCCGGCGGGCGTATAACCTTGACGAAATGCCAAAGCCGGCGGATGTGCTTCGGATTAGCGAGCGCTGGCACCCATATTGCTCAGTAGCGACGTGGTACCTGTGGCGGAGTCTGGACGGCTTCGCTACGCTCCGGTGATTTCTTGAAATGACATTCACGATTGAAGGCCTGGAACTACACCTTGCCCATCCTGACGAACTGCAGGTCACCTGGGTTGGACAGGAAGAAGCCATGCGGCAGCTCATGGCGGCGTGGATGGTGCTGGACGAGCGCGACACGCCGATGAATCCGCGTTTGTTGGGCAAACCCGGGGTGGGCAAGACGACGATGGCGTACGCGGCGGCGAAAAGGCTCGGACGGGAGGTGTACATTCTCCAGGCTACGGTTGACACCAGGCCAGAGGACTTATTGATTACGCCGGTGATTGAAAGCGCATCGAAACTGAAGTACGTAGCTTCGCCGCTTGTCACCGCAATGATTCGCGGCGGGGTTGCAATTCTCGATGAGGGCAACCGAATGAGCGAGAAAAGCTGGGCGAGTCTGGCCCCATTGCTCGATAACCGGCGCTATGTGGAATCGATTGTGGCAGGACTAAAGATAAAGGCCCATCCGAACTTCAGGCTCGTCGCAACAATGAACGAAGATTCATCGACATTCGACCTTCCCGAGTACATACATTCGCGTTTGCAGCCGCAGATTCTGATCGATTTTCCCGAGCGGGAAGAGGAACTGGCAATCCTGCGGGAGAACCTCCCGTTTTCGTCCGAAGAAATTCTGCAATATGTTACGGATTTTCTGCAGCAGGCGCATGCTGCCGATGAGAGCTATACAGTTCGCGACGGCCTGAATATCGCGCGTTATGCATTAAAGCTTCAACACGAATCGGGATTGCCGAATCGCGTAGCGCTCATGACGGCAGTGCAGTCTATCCTTGGCGAAGAGGGTTTGCGGTATGGGTCGAGGCGCTGACGATGGATGCGCATCAGCTATCGACGCCGCAGTAACTGACTTCGAGACCTAACTCGGCGAAGCAGGCAGCTTTGGCGGCAAGAGCTTGCTTGGCTCCCGCTTCGTCGAGAGCGTAAGCTACCTGCACGTGATTCGCTTTGTGGCGCGCCATCATCTGGTCGCGAGACACACCATAAGTGACGGCATGCATAATGGGCCACTGGGGTGTTGTGATTCTCCAGCGGCGTTCTGTTTCTTCGGCGGGCAATGCGACGACCTTGGCCCGGCCGAGATCTGCCTTCAGCTTCGCGTCCTCGATGAAGACACGGCTCCAGACTATTTCGCCCGGTTTGCTGATGCCTTTCACCGTGCCGCCGCCTAGCCGGAAGTACATTGGCGGCTGGCGTTCACTCGTGACGCCGGCATAGCCGCCGATGAAATGGGCCGGCGGCGCCGCTCCGGATATCTCAAACACCCAAACAAAATCCCCGTTATAGCACTCGCCATAGCGGATATCGTGGAGTGTGGTTTCCGGCGGGAAACCGAAAGCGTACCAGATGCGATTCGTAACCAGGGCGTCGAGGCCGGCGCATTCGTCCACCTCGTTGAAATGGGGAAGCGGCTGACCGTCGTAAAGAACACGGGCTCCATCAGCAGATCGGACCAGGGGACGATCGGTATTGTTAAGCAGGCCCTCGGCCAGGTCGGAAGCCGGAGCAAGATCTTTCAAACCTTGCTGGTATTGAATGCCGATCGCATCGCAACCGAATTCGTCGGCAATTCGGAGCGCGGCGATGTACATGCGGCACTGATCGAGAATCTGTTCGTCCGTGAGGTCGGTTTCAGGATTGCTGCCGGTTATAAAACGCACGCCTCGCTTATCGAGCCAGGCGCGTATGGCGAGGGCCTCCGCGTCCGGCACCTGACGGAGGGCAGCATAGAGAGTGGCCTGGCTGAGCCTCTCCTTATAGACTCCAACCGGATTCAAAAGGTGGTCCGGTATGATCGCGTTGAACATGCCCATGCAGCCTTCGTCGAAGACGCCCAGGATCGCTTTCTCGCGTTTTAGGCGGATGGCCTGCTCGCGCCCGGCAGCGCCGGCATCGGATGGAAGATTGATGGCCGAGAGCGGCCGCACATGACTCAAATCGTGGAGGACAGGCTGGCCATGAAGCCACGCCTTTAAGCGAGAAAGAAAATAGTCGTCCGCAAAATTTTCCGACCACAGCGTTGCGTACGGAACGCCCGCTTTGGTTAGCGAGCCGTTGAGGTTCAGCATGCCGACCAACCCCGGCCATTCACCGCTCCAGTTGGCAACGGTGAGGATGGGCCCCTGATGAGTGATTAAGCCCGGCAGAACATGGTGACTATACTGCCATACGGCTTCGACGACGATGATAGGAGCATCGACGGGGATTTCGTGAAACACTTTTATGCCGTACTTCTGGGAATCGATGAACCCATGCTGCTTTGCCGGATCATAGGGGTGCCCTCGCCTCACCTCAAACCCGAAACTGCGGACAGCCTTGGCTACAGCCTCTTCGACCCTGCGTTGCGCGGGCCAGCATTTTTGGTTGGCGGCGAGGCGCAGGTCGCCGTTCGCGATCAGAACTACGGTTTTCATCTCAACCACACAGGATACTGAACTTGAGAACCGGAAGTTTTGTGGCCGTTAACGTTTAAGCTACCGTTTTTTGAGATTTACGCCAATCCAGCCAGAGATAATGCGCGATGATTGTTTTTGCATCCAGAATCTTGCCGCGATGAATCATCTCTCCCATCTGCTTCGCGGCAAACCATCCAATTTCGATTCGTTCGTCGTCCATCAGGTCTTGTTCACCGAGCGTTAGTTCCATCGCCAGGAACAGGTTCATTTTTTCAGCTACGTATCCGGGACTGGCGTAGAAGGAAGCGAGCTTGATCCAATGCTTGGCTCTCACGCCGGTCTCTTCCCGCAATTCGCGCTTGGCAGCCTTCAGCGGCGTCTCACCTGGATCTAGACGACCGGCAGGAATTTCCCAGAGCTTTTGGCGGGCGGGCAGCCGGAATTGCCGAACTAACAGGACACGATTTCTGTCATCAACAGCGATCATGACCGCAGAACCTGGGTGGCGAACGATAGAGCGGTGAATCTCAAATCCGTCCGGATCGACGGCACGCTCGTCGGTCACGGTGAACAGCTTGTTTTTGAGCACTTCCTTGGATGACACAATCTTCATACTTTCAGGATGCAACGCGGGCAAGGTTAGTGCTCATCACGCGAGGCGGCCGCACGACTGTTGATAACAGAATTCTTTCAACTTTATTAGCCGATTTATCAATGGTTTGCGATCGAGCGAGTGCGGCTTGCACCTTAAGCGGCTGCTAACTTTTCCCCGTGAGAGGGAGCATGCGCACGATGTCAGACGCGCGCACAACGTATGGCAAGCAAGCGTGAGCCGAAGCAGAGCTTGAAAGAGGAGGCCCCGGCGCAAGAGAAAGCGGCGTTAGACAAATCGGCAGCGGAAATGGAGTTCGATGAGTTTGTCAGGGAGTTCCGCCGCATGGTTCAGGGCTATTTATGGTCGCGAGCCGACAAGATCACGGTTGCCGACCTGGTGCGGTTAAGGGAACTCGAAGAGGCCAGCGAACAGAAGAACGAAAGAAAGCGGCCAAAGGAACTACGCGTTGTATGGATCGACAAGAAGAACGAAAGTGCAACGTAAAAACATGGGAAATCGAGTTTAACGCGCTGCCTTCGCAGCGGCAGTTTGTTGAATGCGCGGCGCGGTTCAAGGGATTTTCGGGCCCGGTTGGTTCAGGCAAGAGTATGGCCCTTTGCTTCACGGCCCTGCGCCTTGCGATTCAGAATCCCGGATGCCAGGGGTTATTAGGCGCGCCGACGTATCGGATGATGCGCGACGTAACGCAGGTAGCGCTCTTGCGCCTGCTGGATGAAAACGCGGTTCCGTATGAGTTTGCGAAGTCGGATAACATCGTCCGGATTGGCGAGATCGAGTCGGAGATTTTGCTTCGATCGCTGGACGAACCAGAGAGGCTGAGAGGGACCAATCTTGCCTGGTTCGGGATTGATGAGCTGACTTTCACCAGCGAAGATTGCTGGACGCGGCTCGAGGCGCGGTTGCGGGACCCGAGAGCGAAGCATCTATGTGGGTTTGGCGTTTGGACCCCGAATGGACAGGATTGGGTTTACCGGAGGTTCATACAATCCCCGGTTCCCGGATATGAATGTGTACGGGCGAAACCGCTCGAGAACAAGTTTGTGCTCGCGGCGAACCCGGATTTTTACAAGAGATTAGAGTTTAGCTACGACGAACGGTTCTATCGCCAGGAAGTCTTGGGCGAATACCTGAATATCATGCAGGGACGCGTCTACGAGAGCTTTGATCGGGAGCGGAATGTGCGAGAAGCGGAATTCGATCCGCGCAAGCCGCTGTATTGGAGCTTGGACTTCAACGTCAGCCCGTTGTGTTCGGTGTTGGCGCAGGAAGACGGCGGTGGAATTCGAGTTATGGCTGAAATCTGTTTGGAGAACGCCACAGTTTCAGATGCTGTGGAAGCGCTGCATAGCAGGATTGCGAGGGCGCCGGCTGGGCTGGTGGTGACGGGCGATGCAAGCGGGCGGCAGCGCAGCGTAACCGCGCTCGGAGATGCATATGCGGAGCTGCGCAGGCATCTCGGGATATCGGGTTTTCACAACGCAACGTTCCGTGTGCCAATGAGCAACCCGGCGGTGCTGAAGCGGGTGAAATTAGTGAACGCGTTTCTTCAGAATGCTTCCGGAGAAGTACGGTTGACCGTGGATCCGAGCTGTCACGAACTGAAGAAGGACTTTGAAGAAGTAGTTTTTAAGCCGAACGAAGGCGTGGTCGAGGCCAGGGATGCCAGGCGCACACATATTTCCGATGCGCTGGGCTATTTGGTGTGGGAGTTGTATGGAGACAAGCCAAGCGTGGGCGAGATGAATCGGAGATTGATTTGAGAACGCGAAGATACACGGCGGCTCTCTAACGGCGCTGTTCACAAGGGAAAGAGGAACTTATGTTTGATATCGATCGGGAACATCCTGAATACCTTCATCGCAAGGCCATGTGGCAATGCTATCGCGACCTGTATGCCGGCGGCGAGCAGATGAAATTGAACGCCGGACACTACCTGACACGCCGGCAAAAAGAGCCGCTGGACGTATACGCGGAGCGGCTATACCGAGTTTTCTACGAAAACTACATTGGATCGATCATCGACTGGTATGCGGCAACACTTTTCCGGCGTGAACCCATTTTGACCTTCGATGGTGAGAGCGACGCAGGACGGCGATTCCTCGCGTCGTTCTGCGACGATTGCGACTTAAGAGGCAGCAGCCTTGCGGAATTCTTCCGAAAATGTTTTATTGACACGCTGATCTCGGGCGCGTCTCACATTCTGATCGATTTCCCGCGTCACGACCGCGCCGCTGTCAATCGCGCCGAAGAAGACGCAGCTGGATTATCGCGAGCGTTCCTGATTCGATACACAGCGGAGGAACTGATTAACTGGAGCCTCGACGAAAACGGACAATACGACTGGATTGTTCTGAGGCGGAAACAAAGGCGGCAACCGAACGTCGAGACCGCTGAAATCGTCGAGGAAACCTATTGGTACTACTTCGACAAGCAGGAGTTTCGGATTTACCGGCGAGAGCAGCAGGCAGAGAAGTCGCATACCGAACTGGTCTCCCAGGGTTTACATGGCTTGGCAAAAGCGAATCGCGTACCCATGTTCACTATGCGGGTGAGCGAGGGCCTCTGGTTGATGAATAAAGCCGGGCTGCTGCAACTTGAGCATTTCAACAAGTCGAACGCGCTGAGCTGGGCAATCACGATGGGCCTGTTCGCCATGCCCGTGATTTACTCGGAGCGAAGTTGGAACCAGATCGTCGGCGAGTCATGTTACA
The DNA here is from genome assembly GCA_049585195.1 of Bryobacteraceae bacterium. GTDB lineage: Bacteria > Acidobacteriota > Terriglobia > Bryobacterales > Bryobacteraceae > KBS-96. Next base: position 10,859 of record JBAUZG010000062.1, read on the forward strand.
TTCAACTTGGACCCCAGGATCGCTTCGGGTGGACCGAGCCGGACGGAAAGGTGTACCAGATCGCCTCGGACAATCTCGAACGTCTGCGCGATGAAATCTACCGGGTCTGCTACATGTCCCAAGCAGCGGGCGAAGGCATGATGTCGCATCCGGAATCGGGACTGGCCAAGCAACGAGACTTCATCATTACGCAGGAAGTGCTGCGCGGGTATGGCGATTTGGTGAAAGACACGATTCGCCGTGTTCTCGATTCCGTATGCACAGCTCGCGAGGACGAAGTGATCTCTTCGGTTTCGGGCCTGGATGAATTCGACATTGGCGATTTCGGCACAGAGCTTGCCGACGCGCAGGCATTGTTAAACATCGGGATTTCCTCACCCACGATGAAGCAACAGGTATATCAAAAGCTTGCGTTTAAGTATCTGTGCGACGCGAGACAGGAAGTGAAAGACCAGATTGCGCGGGAAATCGAGAATCAATTTCAACAGGGGAATGCGCTCGACGGCGATCAACTGCCTGGCTGAAGAAAGAAACGCTCAGATCTGAAGGAGAAAATATGTCTGATCAGAACAATGAACAAGAAAGCTCGCAACCGGACGTGCGACACGTTGTGCGGCATGTGATTGAAGAATTTATGAGAGCCGAACAGAGCAAGGCCGAGCCCGCATACAAGGCGGAACTGGTCGAAGAGCGGCGCCGGAGGGAAGCTCTCGAGACACGCCTAAATCAGCTTGTCGAAGAGAACCGTCAGGCTCGAGCTGCCGCCGAACAGATGGACCGGCACGCGCAGATCCGCAATGAGTTGCAGCGGCTTGGAGTTGCCAAGCTGGACCTGGCGTTCAAAGCGGTAAAAGACGAGATCATCCGGTCGGAAGACGGCCGCCTAATCGCAAACGATGGCCACGAACAGCGGCCGGCCGGCGACTTTCTGCGCAAATTCGTAGAAGAGAATCCCGAACTTCTGCCTGCGCGTATCAGCGGAGGCAGCGGGGCCAATGCCACAACTCGCAATGCCGTTCCAGCTTCGCAAAGCGGCTCGTTCGACATCGACAAAATCAAACCTGGCATGAGCAAAGAGGACATGGAGCGAGTTCGCCAGGAAGTGGCCCGGCTTGCGGGGCAGGCCCTGAAGGGCATGTAGGTGGATGGTCAGGTCCGTTAGGCGAGTTCATCGTGACCACTCCCTCGCGGTCGTGGCTCGGAAACAGACTCTGCGAATTCAGGTGCTTAGCCGAGCCGCCCGCGTAAGCAAGCGGTCTGTGCACCTATAACGATATTTACGACATGTAGACAGGGAGCTAATAAGGCTCTGACTGTATCACTGCGCCGCGCGTAACCCGCGACGGCGCGGACCTTGGGCAGCTTCGGCTGCTCTTTTTCTTTTAGGAGATATATGCCAATAATTACATCTGCCAATCTGGCGAGTGCGATTGTGAAACTGGTGGCTGCTGAAGCATTGCCAGCCCTGGTCAGCAATCTCGTGATGGGTAATCTCGTGAACCGCGATTACGAGCCTGTGCTGGCGCATGCCGGCGACACGGTTAACGTGCCGATTCCGCCCACGCTAGTGGCAAACAACATTCTGGAAGGCGGAACAGTTCAGCCTCAGAATCCGAACCTGGGCAACGCTCAGATTGTGCTAAATACGCATTCGGAAGCGACGTTCCAGATTCCGGACGTAACGAAGTGCCTCGCGGTACCGGACCTGATGAAGGTTTACATGCAGCCGGCGGTCGTTGCGATTGCTGAAAGCATCGAGAGCAACCTTCTCAACTTATACAGCCAGTTCACAGCGAACAACCCGGTTGGAACAGCTGGCACCGCGGTGACCGAAGCGGTCATTGATTCGGCCGAAACGGCGCTGTTTGCCGCAAAGGTTCCGAACAGCCAATCGAAGTATCTGGTTGTCGATCCCAACACTTATTCGCAGATTCGCCAGATTCCGCGCTTTAGCGAATATTACAGCGCCGGAGAAGCGGGCCTGAAGGCTATTGTCGAAGGCAACGTCGGTAAGATGAAAGACTTCTTCATCTTCCGTTCGCAGCTTGTCCCCCAGACGGGTGTGACCACGGTGAATACTCATAACCTGGCCTTCTGCCGGGATGCAATCGGATTGGTGATCCGCCGGCTGCCTCAGC